>NZ_JBEXPK010000005.1:0-80863 GCF_040612015.1 Streptomyces sp. NPDC006476
CTGCTCAAGCCGGTCGTGTCGGAGAAGAGCTACGCGCTCCTGGACGAGAACAAGTACACGTTCATCGTCGACCCGAACGCCAACAAGACCCAGATCAAGCAGGCCGTCCAGGCGGTCTTCTCGGTCAAGGTCACCGGGGTCAACACGATCAACCGCATCGGCAAGCGCAAGCGGACCCGCACCGGCTTCGGCCAGCGTGCGGCGACCAAGCGCGCGATCGTGACCCTCGCCGAGGGCGACCGTATCGACATCTTCGGCGGTCCGACCGCGTAAGCGGGTCGGATCGTCCGATATCGGACGAGGACTGAGAAATGGGAATCCGCAAGTACAAGCCGACTACGCCGGGCCGTCGTGGCTCCAGCGTCGCCGACTTCGTCGAGGTCACGCGGTCCACGCCGGAGAAGTCGCTGGTCCGCCCGCTGCACAGCAAGGGCGGCCGTAACAACGCCGGTCGTGTGACCGTTCGCCACCAGGGTGGCGGACACAAGCGCGCCTACCGAGTGATCGACTTCCGTCGTCACGACAAGGACGGCGTGCCGGCGAAGGTCGCGCACATCGAGTACGACCCCAACCGCACCGCGCGCATCGCGCTGCTCCACTACGCGGACGGCGAGAAGCGCTACATCCTGGCGCCGAAGGGCCTGACGCAGGGCGACCGGATCGAGAACGGTCCCGGCGCCGACATCAAGCCCGGCAACAACCTGGCGCTGCGCAACATCCCGGTCGGTACGACGATCCACTCCGTGGAGCTTCGTCCGGGCGGCGGCGCCAAGTTCGCCCGCTCCGCCGGTGCCTCCGTGCAGCTGCTCGCGAAGGAGGGCACGATGGCCCACCTTCGTATGCCGTCCGGTGAGATCCGCCTGGTCGACCAGCGCTGCCGCGCCACGGTCGGCGAGGTCGGCAACGCCGAGCAGAGCAACATCAACTGGGGCAAGGCCGGCCGCAAGCGCTGGCTGGGCGTCCGCCCGACCGTTCGCGGTGTGGCGATGAACCCGGTTGACCACCCCCACGGTGGTGGTGAGGGCAAGACCTCCGGTGGTCGCCACCCGGTCAGCCCCTGGGGTCAGAAGGAGGGTCGTACTCGTTCGCCGAAGAAGGCTTCGAACAAGTACATCGTCCGCCGCCGCAAGACGAACAAGAAGCGCTAGGAGCGGGTTTAGATGCCGCGCAGTCTCAAGAAGGGGCCCTTCGTCGACGACCACCTGATCAAGAAGGTGGACGCCCAGAACGAAGCGGGCTCTAAGAACGTCATCAAGACCTGGTCCCGTCGCTCGATGATCGTCCCGGCCATGCTCGGCCACACGATCGCGGTGCACAACGGCAAGACCCACATCCCGGTGTTCGTCACCGAGTCGATGGTCGGCCACAAGCTCGGCGAGTTCTCGCCGACGCGCACCTTCCGGGGTCACGTCAAGGACGACCGGAAGTCGAAGCGCCGCTAAAGCGGATCGCATTCAGACACGTAAGTAACTGAGAGGGACAACCATGGAAGCCAGGGCCCAGGCGCGGTACATCCGCGTTACGCCCATGAAGGCCCGCCGCGTGGTGGACCTTATCCGTGGCATGGACGCCACGGAGGCTCAGGCTGTTCTGCGATTCGCTCCGCAGGCAGCCTCCGTGCCCGTCGGCAAGGTGCTCGACAGCGCCATCGCCAACGCCGCGCACAACTACGACCACACCGACGCCGACAGCCTCTTCATCTCCGAGGCGTACGTCGACGAGGGCCCGACCCTGAAGCGGTTCCGTCCGCGTGCCCAGGGCCGTGCCTACCGGATCCGCAAGCGGACCAGCCACATCACCGTGGTCGTCAGCAGCAAGGAAGGAACCCGGTAATGGGCCAGAAGGTTAACCCGCATGGGTTCCGGCTCGGTGTCACCACCGACTTCAAGTCGCGTTGGTACGCCGACAAGCTCTACAAGGACTACGTCAAGGAAGACGTCGCCATCCGTCGGATGATGACGTCCGGCATGGAGCGCGCCGGCATCTCCAAGGTGGAGATCGAGCGCACCCGTGACCGCGTGCGTGTGGACATCCACACCGCTCGTCCGGGCATCGTCATCGGCCGCCGTGGCGCCGAGGCCGACCGCATCCGCGGTGACCTCGAGAAGCTCACGGGCAAGCAGGTCCAGCTGAACATCCTCGAGGTCAAGAACCCCGAGACGGACGCTCAGCTGGTCGCGCAGGCCGTCGCCGAGCAGCTCTCCTCCCGCGTCTCCTTCCGTCGGGCCATGCGCAAGAGCATGCAGTCCGCCATGAAGGCCGGCGCCAAGGGCATCAAGATCCAGTGCGGCGGCCGCCTCGGCGGCGCCGAGATGTCCCGCTCGGAGTTCTACCGCGAGGGCCGCGTGCCCCTGCACACGCTCCGCGCGAACGTGGACTACGGCTTCTTCGAGGCCAAGACGACCTTCGGCCGCATCGGTGTGAAGGTCTGGATCTACAAGGGCGACGTCAAGAACATCGCCGAGGTCCGCGCCGAGAACGCTGCCGCCCGTGCGGGTAACCGCCCGGCTCGCGGTGGCGGTGCCGACCGCCCGGCCCGTGGTGGCCGTGGTGGCGAGCGGCGCGGTCGCAAGCCGCAGCAGGCTGCCGGCGCCGAGGCCCCCAAGGCCGAGGCCCCCGCCGCCGCTCCGGCTGAGAGCACCGGAACGGAGGCCTGACCGTCATGCTGATCCCCCGTAGGGTCAAGCACCGCAAGCAGCACCACCCGGGACGCAGCGGCGCTGCCAAGGGTGGCACCACGGTTGCGTTCGGCGAGTACGGCATCCAGGCGCTCACCCCGGCGTATGTGACGAACCGTCAGATCGAGGCCGCTCGTATCGCCATGACGCGTCACATCAAGCGTGGTGGCAAGGTCTGGATCAACATCTACCCGGACCGTCCGCTCACCAAGAAGCCCGCCGAGACCCGCATGGGTTCCGGTAAGGGTTCTCCTGAGTGGTGGATCGCCAACGTCAAGCCCGGACGCGTGATGTTCGAGCTGTCGTACCCCAACGAGAAGATCGCCCGTGAGGCGCTGACCCGTGCGGCCCACAAGCTGCCGATGAAGTGCCGGATCGTCAAGCGCGAGGCAGGTGAAGCGTGATGTCGGCCGGTACCAAGGCGTCCGAGCTGCGCGAGCTGGGCAACGAGGAGCTTCTGGCGAAGCTCCGCGAGGCCAAGGAAGAGCTGTTCAACCTCCGCTTCCAGGCGGCGACCGGTCAGCTCGAGAACCATGGCCGTCTGAAGGCGGTCCGCAAGGACATCGCGCGGATCTACACCCTGATGCGCGAGCGTGAGCTGGGCATCGAAACGGTGGAGAACGCCTGATGAGTGAGAGCAACGTGACTGAGCAGACTGCAGAGGCCCGCGGCTTCCGCAAGACCCGTGAGGGTCTGGTCGTCAGCGACAAGATGGACAAGACCGTCGTCGTCGCCGTCGAGGACCGCGTGAAGCACGCGCTGTACGGCAAGGTCATCCGCCGTACGAACAAGCTCAAGGCACACGACGAGCAGAACGCCGCGGGTGTCGGCGACCGTGTCCTCCTCGCGGAGACCCGGCCGCTGTCCGCGACGAAGCGCTGGCGCGTCGTCGAGATCCTCGAGAAGGCGAAGTAATCAAGCGGGGGTTCGCCCCCGCTGACCCCCGCCAGGGCTCCGGCCCGGGCACCCCGCCGGGGGCCGAGGTCCCCGGCGGACGGGTTCTTCCCTTTCAGAGGCGTAAGTAATTCCTGCGGGGCAACCTTCGCAGGACGGTTCCGCCAGGCTCGCAGGTTCGGCCCGAAAGGCCGCTGCGGGAACCGGCAGACAAACAGGAGATAGACGTGATCCAGCAGGAGTCGCGACTGCGTGTCGCCGACAACACTGGTGCGAAGGAGATCCTTTGCATCCGTGTGCTCGGTGGCTCCGGTCGCCGCTACGCGGGCATCGGTGACGTCATCGTCGCCACCGTCAAGGACGCGATCCCCGGTGGCAACGTGAAGAAGGGTGACGTCGTCAAGGCGGTCATCGTTCGCACCGTCAAGGAGCGCCGCCGTCCGGACGGCTCGTACATCCGCTTCGACGAGAACGCCGCCGTCATTCTGAAGAACGACGGCGACCCTCGCGGCACCCGCATCTTCGGCCCGGTCGGGCGTGAGCTGCGCGAGAAGAAGTTCATGAAGATCATCTCGCTGGCTCCGGAGGTGCTGTAAGCATGAAGATCAAGAAGGGCGACCTGGTCCAGGTCATCACCGGCAAGGACAAGGGCAAGCAGGGCAAGGTCATTGCCGCTTACCCGCGCGACGAGCGCGTCCTGGTCGAGGGTGTCAACCGGGTCAAGAAGCACACCAAGGCCGGTCCGACCGCCAGCGGTTCGCAGGCCGGCGGCATCGTCACGACCGAGGCGCCGATCCACGTCTCCAACGTCCAGCTGGTCGTTGAGAAGGACGGTCAGAAGGTCGTCACGCGTGTCGGTTACCGCTTCGACGACGAGGGCAACAAGATCCGCGTTGCCAAGCGGACGGGTGAGGACATCTGATGGCTACCACCACCACTCCGCGTCTCAAGACGAAGTACCGCGAGGAGATCGCGGGCAAGCTGCGTGACGAGTTCAAGTACGAGAACGTCATGCAGATCCCCGGCCTCGTGAAGATCGTGGTCAACATGGGTGTCGGCGACGCCGCCCGTGACTCGAAGCTGATCGAGGGCGCGATCCGCGACCTGACCACCATCACCGGTCAGAAGCCGGCCGTCACCAAGGCCCGCAAGTCCATCGCGCAGTTCAAGCTGCGCGAGGGTCAGCCGATCGGTGCCCACGTCACGCTCCGTGGCGACCGCATGTGGGAGTTCCTGGACCGCACCCTGTCGCTCGCGCTCCCGCGCATCCGCGACTTCCGCGGTCTGTCCCCCAAGCAGTTCGACGGCCGTGGCAACTACACCTTCGGTCTCACGGAGCAGGTCATGTTCCACGAGATCGACCAGGACAAGATCGACCGTACCCGGGGCATGGACATCACCGTGGTCACCACGGCGACCAACGACGCTGAGGGCCGCGCGCTCCTTCGTCACCTCGGCTTCCCGTTCAAGGAGGCGTGAGCGAGATGGCGAAGAAGGCTCTGATTGCCAAGGCTGCTCGCAAGCCCAAGTTCGGTGTGCGTGGCTACACCCGCTGCCAGCGCTGCGGCCGTCCGCACTCCGTGTACCGCAAGTTCGGCCTGTGCCGCGTGTGCCTTCGTGAGATGGCTCACCGTGGCGAGCTGCCGGGCGTGACCAAGAGCTCCTGGTAATCCCCTACTTGGGGATACCTGAAGCTCTCGGTAAGCAAAGGGTTTGGTCAGGGGCCCATCCCTCCATGGCTTAGGCTGGGAGGGTTGGGCGCCTTGACGCCCGTACGACTTACTACGCCGTAGGTCCACCGCACCGCACCCGCCTCGTCTCGGATCGAGGAGAGGGATGGGCACCTGGAAACCCCGGCGAGAGAGGCCGAAGGCCAATTCATGACCATGACTGATCCGATCGCAGACATGCTGACGCGTCTGCGGAACGCGAACTCGGCGTACCACGACTCCGTGACGATGCCGGCGTCCAAGATCAAGTCTCACATCGCGGAGATCCTCCAGCAGGAGGGCTTCATCACGGGCTGGAAGATCGAGGACGCCGAGGTCGGCAAGAACCTCGTCCTCGAGCTGAAGTTCGGCCCGAACCGTGAGCGCTCCATCGCGGGCATCAAGCGGATCTCCAAGCCCGGTCTCCGGGTGTACGCGAAGTCCACCAACCTGCCCAAGGTCCTCGGTGGCCTCGGCGTGGCGATCATCTCCACGTCGCACGGTCTCCTGACCGACAAGCAGGCCGGCAAGAAGGGCGTGGGTGGGGAAGTCCTCGCCTACGTCTGGTAGCGGAAGGGAACGGAGGAAACAGCTATGTCGCGCATCGGCAAGCTCCCCATCGCGGTTCCCGCCGGCGTGGACGTCACCATCGACGGCCGTACGGTCTCGGTCAAGGGCCCCAAGGGCTCGCTGACCCACACCGTCGCATCGCCGATCGACATCGCCAAGGGTGAGGACGGCGTGCTCAACGTCACCCGCCCCAACGACGAGCGTCAGAACAAGGCCCTGCACGGCCTGTCCCGCACGCTGGTGGCGAACATGATCACCGGCGTGACCCAGGGTTACGTGAAGAAGCTCGAGATCAGCGGTGTCGGTTACCGCGTTACGGCCAAGGGTTCGAACCTCGAGTTCGCGCTCGGCTACAGCCACCCGATCACCGTCGAGGCGCCCGAGGGCATCACCTTCAAGGTGGAGACCCCGACCCGCTTCTCGGTCGAGGGCATCGACAAGCAGAAGGTCGGCGAGGTTGCGGCCAACATCCGCAAGCTGCGCAAGCCCGACCCGTACAAGGCCAAGGGCGTCAAGTACGAGGGCGAAGTCATCCGCCGCAAGGTCGGAAAGGCGGGTAAGTAAGCCATGGCATACGGGCAGAAGATCCTCAAGGGCGACGCCTACAAGCGCGCCGCGATCAAGCGCCGCCACATCCGGATCCGCAAGAAGGTGTCCGGTACGGCGGAGCGTCCCCGTCTGGTCGTGACCCGCTCGAACCGCCACATCGTGGCGCAGGTGATCGACGACCTCAAGGGCCACACCCTGGCTTCGGCGTCCACACTGGACACGTCGATCCGCGGTGGCGAGGGCGACAAGTCCGCGCAGGCCAAGCAGGTCGGCGCCCTGGTCGCCGAGCGTGCCAAGGCCGCCGGTGTCGAGGCCGTCGTGTTCGACCGTGGTGGCAACCAGTACGCCGGGCGCATCGCCGCCCTGGCGGACGCCGCCCGCGAGGCCGGGCTCAAGTTCTGAGCCGCTTGTAGCTAGCGGAAAGAGAGAGGTAATCCAATGGCTGGACCCCAGCGCCGCGGAAGCGGTGCCGGTGGCGGCGAGCGGCGGGACCGGAAGGGCCGTGACGGCGGCGCTGCTGCCGCCGAGAAGACCGCGTACGTTGAGCGCGTCGTCGCGATCAACCGCGTCGCCAAGGTTGTGAAGGGTGGTCGTCGCTTCAGCTTCACCGCGCTGGTCGTGGTGGGCGACGGTGACGGCACCGTGGGTGTCGGTTACGGCAAGGCCAAGGAGGTGCCGGCCGCCATCGCCAAGGGCGTTGAGGAGGCCAAGAAGCACTTCTTCAAGGTCCCCCGTATCCAGGGCACCATCCCGCACCCCATCCAGGGTGAGAAGGCTGCCGGCGTCGTGCTGCTCAAGCCCGCGTCCCCCGGTACCGGTGTTATCGCCGGTGGTCCGGTGCGTGCCGTGCTCGAGTGCGCCGGTATCCACGACGTGCTGTCGAAGTCGCTCGGCTCCGACAACGCGATCAACATCGTGCACGCGACCGTGGCGGCCCTGAAGGGTCTGCAGCGTCCCGAGGAGATCGCGGCCCGCCGTGGTCTGCCGCTCGAGGACGTCGCCCCCGCGGCTCTTCTCCGTGCGCGTGCCGGGGCGGGTGCGTAATCATGGCGCAGCTCAAGATTACGCAGGTCAAGTCCTACATCGGCAGCAAGCAGAACCACCGTGACACCCTGCGGTCGCTTGGTCTCAAGGGGATCAACACCGTGGTCGTCAAGGAGGACCGCCCCGAGTTCCGCGGCATGGTGCACACCGTCCGCCACCTCGTGACGGTCGAGGAGGTCGACTGATCATGGCGGAGAACAACCCGCTCAAGATCCACAACCTCCGTCCCGCCCCGGGCGCCAAGACCGCCAAGACCCGTGTCGGTCGTGGTGAGGCGTCGAAGGGTAAGACGGCCGGTCGTGGTACCAAGGGCACCAAGGCCCGCTACCAGGTTCCGGAGCGCTTCGAGGGTGGGCAGATGCCCCTCCACATGCGTCTTCCGAAGCTGAAGGGCTTCAAGAACCCGTTCAAGACCGAGTACCAGGTCGTGAACCTCGACAAGCTGGCCTCGCTCTACCCCGAGGGTGGCGAGGTCACCGTCGAGGGTCTGGTGGCCAAGGGCGCCGTTCGCAAGAACGCGCTCGTCAAGGTCCTCGGCCAGGGCGAGATCTCCGTGGCGCTGCAAGTGACGGTCGACGCCGTCTCCGGCTCCGCCAAGGAGAAGATCACCGCCGCCGGCGGCACCGTCACCGAGCTCGTCTGACACCACTCAGGCGATCGCTCGATGACATGAACGATCCCGACCGGGGATATCCCACAAAGGGGTATCCCCGGTTGGTCGTTCCACGGGGAGCTGTGCCGCCGGTAAGGTAGCCTGCACCGTTCGTTATTCGTATCCGTCGAACCTCAAGACCGTCACCCTTGACGCAGTTGCGCGGGGGTCGCAGGAGGCACCGTGCTCACCGCGTTCGCCCGGGCGTTCAAAACGCCCGACCTGCGCAAGAAGCTGCTCTTCACGCTGGGCATCATCGTGGTCTACCGGGTCGGTACCCACATCCCGATCCCTGGCGTCGACTACACGTCTGTTCAGCAGTGCGTAAAGGAGGCCTCTGGCAACCAGGGGCTCTTCGGCATGATCAACATGTTCAGCGGTGGCGCGCTGCTGCAGATCACGATCTTCGCGCTCGGCATCATGCCGTACATCACGGCGAGCATCATCCTGCAGCTGCTGACCGTGGTGATCCCACGCCTGGAAGCCCTGAAGAAGGAGGGCCAGGCGGGTACCGCGAAGATCACGCAGTACACCCGTTACCTGACGGTGGCCCTCGCCATCCTGCAGGGCACCGGCCTGGTGGCCACCGCCCGCAGCGGCGCGCTCTTCGGCCAGTGCTCGGTCGGCAGCCAGATCGTGCCGGACCGCTCGATCTTCACCACCATCACGATGGTCATCTGCATGACGGCCGGCACCGCCGTCGTCATGTGGCTCGGTGAGCTCATCACCGACCGCGGCATCGGCAACGGCATGTCGATCCTGATGTTCATCTCGATCGCGGCGACCTTCCCGTCCGCGCTGTGGGCCATCAAGAAGCAGGGCACGCTGGCCGGCGGCTGGATCGAGTTCAGCACCGTCATCCTCGTGGGCTTGGTCATGGTCGGGCTGGTCGTCTTCGTCGAGCAGGCCCAGCGCCGGATCCCGGTGCAGTACGCGAAGCGCATGATCGGCCGCCGTTCCTACGGTGGTACGTCGACCTACATTCCGCTGAAGGTCAACCAGGCGGGTGTGATCCCCGTCATCTTCGCGTCGTCGCTGCTCTACATCCCGGCGCTGGTCGCGCAGTTCTCCGGCGGGAACTCCAGCTGGAAGGTCTGGATCAACGACAACCTGACCAAGGGTGACCACCCGATCTACCTGGTCAGCTACTTCTTGCTGATCGTTTTCTTCGCGTTCTTCTATGTGGCGATCTCCTTCAACCCCGAGGAAGTCGCCGACAACATGAAGAAGTATGGTGGCTTCATCCCGGGCATCCGGGCTGGCCGACCGACCGCTGAGTACCTGAGTTACGTGCTCAACCGGATCACCTGGCCGGGTTCGCTGTATCTGGGTCTGATCGCTCTCGTTCCAACGATGGCGTTGGTCGGGTTCGGGGCATCCGGTAACTTCCCCTTCGGCGGGACGAGCATCCTGATCATCGTGGGTGTGGGTCTCGAGACGGTGAAGCAGATCGAGAGCCAGCTCCAGCAGCGCAATTACGAAGGGTTCCTCCGCTGATGCGAATCGTCCTCGTCGGGCCGCCGGGAGCCGGCAAGGGAACGCAAGCCGTTCGCCTTGCCGAGAAACTGCGCGTCCCGCACATCTCCACGGGCGACCTGTTCCGGGCCAACATCAGCCAGCAGACGGAGCTCGGGAAACTCGCGAAGTCCTACATGGACGCCGGCAATCTCGTCCCCGACGAGGTCACCATCGCGATGGCGAAGGACCGCATGGAGCAGCCGGACGCCGAGGGCGGCTTCCTGCTCGACGGTTTCCCGCGCAATGTCTCGCAGGCCGAGGCGCTGGACGAGCTGCTGAAGACCGAGGCCATCAAGCTGGACGCGGTACTCGACCTCGAAGTCCCCGAGGAAGAGGTCGTCAAGCGGATCGCCGGCCGCCGTATCTGCCGCAACGACTCCTCGCACGTCTTCCACGTGACGTACAGCCCGCCGAAGAAGGAAGGCGTCTGCGACGTCTGCGGCGGTGAGCTGTACCAGCGGGACGACGACTCCGAGGAGACGGTCCGCACCCGGCTCGAGGTCTACCACACGCAGACCGAGCCGATCATCGACTACTACAAGTCGCAGGGCCTGGTCGTCACGATCTCGTCCCTCGGCCCGGTGGACGAGGTCACGAAGCGGGCCCTGGAGGCCCTCAAGCGCGAGGACGACGGCAAGTAGCCGTCAGCCAGTCACGGCCGTGGCACCCGAGAGGGCGTCACGGCCGTACTGTTGTGTTGGTAACCGGTTGACGCAGTTGAGCAGTAGCGGAAGTAGACGGAGAGCGCAGGCCCCCATGGTGCAGATCAAGAGCCCCGAGCAGATCGCCAAGATGCGGGAGGCGGGGCTGGTCGTCGCCGCCATCCACGCGGCCACCCGTGAGGCGGCGGTGCCCGGAGCCAGCACCAAGGATCTGGACGAGGTCGCGCGCAAGGTGCTCGCCGAGCACAACGCCAAGCCCAACTTCCTCGGGTACGGCGGCTTCCCGGCGACGATCTGCACCTCCGTCAACGAGGTCGTCGTCCACGGCATCCCGTCCGAGGACGTGGTCCTCAAGGACGGCGACATCATCTCCATCGACTGCGGCGCGATCGTGGACGGCTGGCACGGGGACGCGGCCTACACCGCCTTCGTGGGCTCGGGCCACGCTCCCGAACTGATCGAGCTCTCCCGGGTGACCGAGGAGTCGATGTGGGCCGGCATCGCGGCCATGAAGCTGGGCAACCGGCTGGTCGACGTCTCCCGGGCGATCGAGACGTACATCCGCCGCCAGCCGAAGCCGGGTGGCGGCAAGTACGGGATCATCGAGGACTACGGCGGCCACGGCATCGGGACCGAGATGCACATGGACCCGCACCTGCTGAACTACGTCGACCGCCGCCGCGGCAAGGGTCCCAAGCTGGTCCCGGGCTTCTGCCTCGCCATCGAGCCGATGGTCTCCCTGGGCACCCCGAAGACCGAGGTCCTCTCCGACGACTGGACGGTCATCACCACGGACGGCACCTGGTCCTCGCACTGGGAACACTCGGTCGCCCTGACCGAGCAGGGCCCCCTGGTCCTCACGTCCCCGGACGGCGGCAGGGCCAAGCTGGCGGAACACGGGGTCACGGCTGCGCCGGACCCGCTGGGCTGAGCCGGCCCGAGCCCGCCCCGCCCGCCGTGCATACCATGCCGACGGGTGGGGCATCGTCATGAGAAGGCCGTGGACCCACAGTGAATTCGTCTTTCGGGATGCGCTGACGTAGACTGACTCGTCGGCTCTCGTGCATCCGCATGTCCGCATGCGCCCGCAGGGGCACAGCGGGAGAGTCGATCAAGGTAGTCGATTCGAAGGGCGAAGCGTGGCCAAGAAGCAAGGTGCCATCGAGATCGAGGGCACTGTCGTCGAGTCTCTTCCGAACGCCATGTTCAAGGTCGAGCTCCAGAACGGCCACCAGGTCCTGGCACACATCAGCGGCAAGATGCGTATGCACTACATCCGCATCCTCCCTGACGACCGGGTCGTGGTGGAGCTGTCTCCGTACGACCTGACGCGTGGCCGGATCGTCTACCGCTACAAGTAGATCCCTCTGACTCGGAGAACCTCGATCCCATGAAGGTCAAGCCGAGCGTCAAGAAGATCTGCGACAAGTGCAGGGTGATCCGCCGTCACGGCCGGGTCATGGTCATCTGCGAGAACCCGCGCCACAAGCAGCGCCAGGGCTGACGTAACGACCTCCCTCTGCGGTTTCGCAGGGCTTCGCGCGACGCGAGCTGAATATGTTCATACGCAGGATCCAGACGGGCGGCAGCCCGGCTGACACCCCCGGTTCGGAGGCCGGGGACCCGGTTCGTACCTGATACGGCGGCCGGGAACCGATTCTGTGGAAGACCTCCGAAGACCACCAGGAGCCATTGAATGGCACGCGTTTCCGGTGTTGACATCCCGCGCGAAAAGCGCGTGGAGGTCGCCCTCACCTACGTGTTCGGCATCGGCCGGACGCTCTCTCAGCAGACGCTGGCAGAGACGGGCATCGACCCGAACACCCGTGTTCGTGACCTGAGCGAAGAGCAGCTCGTCGCGATCCGCGAGTACGTGGACAACAACATCAAGACCGAGGGTGACCTCCGTCGCGAGATCCAGGCCGACATCCGCCGCAAGGTCGAGATCGGCTGCTACCAGGGTCTCCGTCACCGTCGTGGTCTGCCCGTCCGCGGTCAGCGCACCAGCACCAACGCCCGCACCCGCAAGGGCCCGCGTCGCGCCATCGCCGGCAAGAAGAAGCCGGGCAAGAAGTAGTCCTCGCAGCGGTCCCACCAGCTGCCGTAGGACCGACCACCTCCCGTAGGAGATTTCTACATGCCCCCCAAGGGTCGTCAGGGCGCTGCCAAGAAGGTGCGCCGCAAGGAAAAGAAGAACGTCGCTCACGGCCACGCGCACATCAAGAGCACGTTCAACAACACGATCGTCTCCATCACGGACCCGTCCGGCAACGTGATCTCCTGGGCCTCCGCCGGCCACGTCGGTTTCAAGGGCTCCCGGAAGTCCACGCCGTTCGCCGCGCAGATGGCCGCCGAGTCGGCTGCCCGCCGCGCCCAGGAGCACGGCATGCGCAAGGTCGACGTGTTCGTCAAGGGCCCGGGTTCCGGTCGTGAGACCGCCATCCGCTCCCTGCAGGCCACGGGCCTCGAGGTCGGCTCCATCCAGGACGTCACCCCGACCCCGCACAACGGCTGCCGTCCGCCTAAGCGTCGTCGCGTCTGACGCGGTCGCTTTTCGGGCTTTCGGGCGGTATGGCTCTCGTACGAGGCCGTACCGCCCGTACCCTTGCAGTACCCGCGTCTTTCATGGGCGCGGTTTCCGTCGGGCGTCAAATAGCGGGCGTCCACGAAAGAAGGATCTGATCCACACATGCTGATCGCTCAGCGTCCCTCGTTGACCGAAGAGGTCGTCGACGAGTTCCGCTCCCGGTTCGTGATCGAGCCGCTGGAGCCGGGCTTCGGC
Source organism: Streptomyces sp. NPDC006476 (assembly GCF_040612015.1). NCBI lineage: Bacteria > Bacillati > Actinomycetota > Actinomycetes > Kitasatosporales > Streptomycetaceae > Streptomyces > Streptomyces sp. NPDC006476. Next base: position 13,059 of record NZ_JBEXPK010000005.1, read on the forward strand.
TACACCCTCGGCAACTCCCTCCGCCGCACCCTCCTGTCGTCGATCCCCGGTGCCGCTGTCACCAGCATCCGCATCGACGGCGTCCTGCACGAGTTCACCACCGTGCCGGGCGTCAAGGAGGACGTCACCGACCTGATCCTCAACATCAAGCAGCTGGTCGTCTCCTCGGAGCACGACGAGCCGGTCGTGATGTACCTGCGCAAGCAGGGCCCGGGTCTGGTCACCGCCGCCGACATCGCGCCCCCGGCCGGTGTCGAGGTGCACAACCCCGACCTGGTCCTCGCCACGCTCAACGGCAAGGGCAAGCTGGAGATGGAGCTCACGGTCGAGCGTGGCCGCGGTTACGTCTCCGCCGTGCAGAACAAGCAGGTGGGCCAGGAGATCGGCCGTATCCCGGTCGACTCCATCTACTCGCCGGTTCTGAAGGTCACGTACAAGGTCGAGGCCACGCGTGTCGAGCAGCGCACCGACTTCGACAAGCTGATCGTCGACGTCGAGACCAAGCAGGCGATGCGTCCCCGTGACGCCATGGCCTCCGCCGGTAAGACCCTGGTCGAGCTGTTCGGTCTCGCCCGCGAGCTGAACATCGACGCCGAGGGCATCGACATGGGCCCGTCCCCGACGGACGCGGCGCTGGCGGCCGACCTCGCGCTTCCGATCGAGGAGCTCGAGCTGACCGTCCGCTCCTACAACTGCCTCAAGCGCGAGGGCATCCACTCCGTGGGTGAGCTCGTTGCGCGTTCCGAGGCCGACCTCCTGGACATCCGCAACTTCGGTGCGAAGTCCATCGACGAGGTCAAGGCGAAGCTGGCCGGCATGGGCCTGGCCCTGAAGGACAGCCCGCCCGGATTCGACCCCACGGCCGCTGCCGACGCCTTCGGCGCCGACGACGACGCGGACGCGGGTTTCGTGGAGACCGAGCAGTACTGAGCAGTACCTGATCGGTTGATGCCGGTGAGCGTCCGCTCATCGGGTTCCTGACCCCGGTACCTGATACGGCCGGGGCAGACACACAGGAGAAGAACAATGCCGAAGCCCACCAAGGGTGCCCGTCTGGGCGGCAGCGCCGCGCACGAGAAGCTGCTCCTCGCGAACCTCGCGAAGTCGCTGTTCGAGCACGGCCGTATCACCACCACCGAGGCGAAGGCCCGCCGCCTGCGCCCGTACGCCGAGCGTCTGGTCACCAAGGCGAAGAAGGGCGACCTTCACAACCGCCGCCAGGTGCTGCAGGTCATCACGGACAAGAGCGTCGTCCACACGCTCTTCACCGAGATCGGCCCGCGCTACGAGAACCGTCCGGGTGGCTACACCCGCATCACCAAGATCGGTAACCGCCGTGGCGACAACGCGCCCATGGCTGTCATCGAGCTGGTCGAGGCGCTGACGGTTGCGCAGCAGGCCACGGGTGAGGCGGAGGCCGCGACGAAGCGTGCCGCGAAGGACGCCGAGTCCGCTGCCGCTCCGGTTGCCGAGGAGACCAAGGTCGATGTGACCAAGGACGCCGAGGGCTCCGCCGAGGAGACCAAGGACGCGTAAGCGTCTGCGGGGTGCTGTTCGGTTGGCGGCTGCGGGTTCGTGGTGGCTGATCGCGCAGTTCCCCGCGCCCCTGAGGGGGCGCGTCAGCGGGTCCGTTCCTTTCCAGGGGCGGGCCCGCTTTTGTGTTTTGAGAGGATCTCTGGGTGAGTGATGAGGTAGAGCCCGGTCATGTCCGCGTTCGTCTTGACCTGTCGTATGACGGGAGCGAGTTCTCCGGGTGGGCCAAGCAGGCCGGGGGGCGGCGGACCGTACAGGGGGAGATCGAGGATGCTCTGCGGACCGTCACGCGGTCGGGGGACGTGTCGTACGAGCTGACCGTGGCCGGGCGGACGGACGCCGGGGTGCATGCGCGGGGGCAGGTGGCGCATGTGGATCTGCCGGAGGCGGTCTGGCGTGAGCATCACGAGAAGCTGCTGAAGCGGCTCGCCGGGCGGCTGCCGCGGGATGTCCGGGTGTGGGCGCTCAGGGAGGCGCCCCAGGGCTTCAACGCCCGTTTCTCGGCCGTCTGGCGGCGCTATGCGTACCGGGTGACGGACAACCCCGGGGGAGTGGACCCGCTGCTGCGCAACCATGTGCTGTGGCACGACTGGGCGCTCGACGTCGACGCCATGAACGAGGCGGCCCGAGGGCTGCTGGGTGAGCACGACTTCGCCGCCTACTGCAAGCGGCGGGAGGGGGCCACCACCATCCGTACGCTGCAGGAGCTGAGCCTGGAGCGGGGGGCGGACGGGATCATCACGGCCACCGTGCGGGCCGACGCCTTCTGCCACAACATGGTGCGCTCGCTGATCGGGGCGCTGCTGTTCGTCGGGGACGGGCACCGCGGGCCGGACTGGCCGGCCAAGGTGCTGGCGGCCGGCGTACGGGACTCGGCCGTGCACGTCGTACGGCCGCACGGGCTGACGCTGGAGGAAGTCGGGTATCCGGCGGACGAGTTGCTGGCCGCGCGCAGCAAGGAGGCGCGCAACAAGCGGTCGTTGCCGGGGTGCGGCGGGTGCTGAGAGGGAGCTCCGCCCCCGGCCGGTGGCCGGGGGCGGAGCTCGTGCTCACTGCTTGACGGTGAAGTACTGCCAGGCGCCCCACGTGCTGGGGTTGGTGGTGTCCGTGCTGCTGTGGACGTACTCCGCTGCGATGCGGAATTTGCTTCCCACGGAGTTCGTCAGGGACATCTGGTGACGGCCGGTGCTGGTGGAACTCAGGGCCGCGCACGGAGTGGTGGTCTGCGTGTGCCAGGCGCCGCTGTAGTAGCGCTGCACACGGAAGAGGATGCACTGGCCGGCCTTGTTGGGTGTGACGGTGACGTCCAGCTGCTCCTTGGCGGTGTGGTGGTACACCCGGTAGAGGGTGCTGCCGTAGTGCGTGCTCGTGTAGTAGCCGGAGAGCGTCTCCGAGACCCGTACCTGGGTCTGCGCGGTTCGGGCGACGGTCTTCGGGGCGTACCGGTAGTCGCCGGCGAACACCGCGCTGAACGTGGTGTTGCGAGTGAGCTTGTAGGACCCGGCCAGGTTGCCGTTGCTGTCCACCGTCCCCGACTTCACCAGGACCGACGTGCCGCCGAACGGCTGGGCGTAGATCGCCACCGTCCGCTTGTTGTACGTCGTACCGAGGTGAGCGGTGATCTTCGCGGTCTGGCCGTACGCGTACGTCGCGTGGTCGGTCGCGATGGTCAGGGACGCCGCGGTCCGGGAGACCTGGACGGTGGCGCTGGTGCTGCCTGCCTGGTGCGAGACGTCGCCGCCGTAGGTCACCTTGTAGGTGTTGGCGCCGCCGATCTGCGGGGTGTCCGAGAAGGTGAACGAACCGTCCGCGGCGACCTTGGCGTCGGCGAGTGCGGTGCCGGAGGTGTGGCCGAGGTCGGTCTTCGTGACCTTGACGACCCCGCCGGCGGCGAAGGGCGCGCCGGAGACCGTGCCGGACACGGTCAGCTTCTGCGCGCGGGTGGACGTGGCCGGGGCCGTCATGGTGACCGTGGTGGCCAGCTTCGACGCCTGGACGAGGCTCGTCGTGCTCGCCGGGTCGTGGGTCGCGTCCCCGGCGTAGCTCGCGGCGTAGGTGTAGGTTCCCTCGGCCGGCGGGGTGTCGGTGAAGCTGAGGGAGCCGTCCGCCTTCGTCGTCACGTCGGGGAGCGCTGTCCCGTTCCGGGTGATGTGCACCGGCTGACCTGCGGGGAGCGCCGCGGTCGAGGCCAGGGTGCCGGTGACGGTCAGCGGTCGGCCGGGGACGGCCGTGCTCGGGGTGGTGAGGTGGAGCGAGGTGGCCGCTGCCGGCCCCTGGGCGATGACCGGACCGCTCACCGTCTGCACGTCGGCACTGGCGGCCGTGGCGCCCGAGAAGGCGAGGAGCGCGGTGGACGTCAGCGTCGGCGTCGTGTCCGACACCTGTGTCCCGTCGACCCAGACGTACAGATGACCGGCGGCCACCTGGACGTCGACCTGGTGCGTGCCCTGGCGCAGTGAGGTGCTGAGGCGGACCAGCGACTGGTAGTCGATCGTCGAGGAGCCGGCCGAACTGCGGCCGACGCCGACGAAGTTCTGGGCCTTGAGCGTGTCGTTCCAGGCGGTGGCGAGCGCGACCACCGTACCCGGTCGTCCAGCGACGCCGAGGCTGTCGCCGGCGCCGCCGAGCGCCGAGGCGGAGTTCTGGGCCGGGTCCAGCAGAGCGAGCGTCATGCCCTTCCCGCCGGTGCCGGGGCCGAACTTCGTGGTGAAGGTGGCCCGCAGACCGTCGGTGCGCAACGGCTTGGTGTACACCGCCGTGCCCGCCAGGTTGCTCGTCGCCGGGGTCAGCTGGACACCGCCGCCGTCGGCCTGCACCGCCGAGCCGTTGGTCTGCCACTGCCCGTCGGCGGTCGAGGTGGTCGTCGCCGTGCCGGTACCGGTGCCCTTGATCTGCACGTACATGGCGCCCTGGCTGTTGCCGTTGGCGTCGGTCCCGGTGCCGGTGACCTCGTAGGAGGCGCTCAGATCCGCGGCCGACCGCGGAGTGAACGTCACGCTCTGCACCGCGGTCTGCTCAGGACCGATGACCAGGCCCTCCGAGAGCTGTACCGGGCTGTTGAAGTCGCCCGTCGGCGCCTTGGCCTTGGTCACCGTCACCGGGATGTTGCCGGTGTTGGTGATGGTGAACGACAGCGACTTCGAGCTGCCGATCGGGACCTTGCCGAAGTCCAGCGAGCTCGTGGAGAACTCGAGGTGTCCCTGTCCCGTGATGGCCGTCCCGCTGACCGGCACGCTCAGCGTGTGCGGGGCGCCGCCGCTGCTGCTGCTGACCACGAGCGCGTCGCTGTCGTTCTGCTCACCGACTGGCGTATAGGTGACGGAGAGCACGAAGGACCCACCGGCCGGTACGACCGTCCCCGCGCTCGGCAGTCCGGAGGTGGAGAAGGCGCCGCCGGGGGAGTCGACCGCGTTGATGGTCTCCGGTTCGGTGCCGGTGTTGGTCACCTGGAGGTTCAGCGTCGAGGTGCTGCCGGTGGGCACGTCCCCGAAGTCCAGGGCGGCGGGTGCCGCTCCCAGGCCGGGCCTGGTGCCGACGCCGTGGAGCGCGAAGACCAGCTTCTGGCCGTCCGAGAGGTTCGCGGTCAGCGTGCCGTTGATGCCGCCGGTGGTGGTGGGGGCGAAGCTGATCGGCACGTCCAGGGTGGCGTTGGCCGCCAGTGCCGTGGGCTGCGCGGGGGTCGGGACGACGGACGGGTCCACCGAGAACCCGCTGGAGGCGGTGAGGCCGGTGACGCTGACGTCCTGCGTGGCCGTCAGCGTCATCCGGCCCGAACCGGTGGCGCCCACACCGACCTGACCGAAGTCCAGCGAGGTCGCGGTCAGCGCGGTCCTGGCCGGGCTGCCGAAGCCGTAGAGCACACCGTCCCGGGTGCCGACGTAGACCTTGCCGCCCTCGGCGGTCGGCGTGCTGAACTTCGTCGCGGTGCCGATCGGCGCGGACCACAGCAGCTGGAGCAGTCCGTTGCCGTCGGGGGTGGGACTGTAGGCGCGCAGGGTGCCGTTGGCGCCGGAGGCGTTGCTCGCGGACGTCATCCACACCAGCGCGCTGGACTCGTCGGTGCCGTTGGACGTGACCAGGGGAGAGCCGCTGGTGTAGCCGAAGGTGTCCTGGCTCTGGCCGGTGAGGGTGAGCGTGGGCGTACCGCCGTTGCGCACGCCGTACTTGAGGGCGCGCAGCGGCCCCTGGTTGCCGACGACGTAGACGTAGCCGCCGTCGCCGCCCCAGAACGCCGGGTGTCCCCACATGCCCTGGTAGGGGCCGGAGACGCTCACCGCGGCGTCGCCGCCCTGGGGTCCCTGGCCCATGCCGCCGAGGTTGTCGCGGTCGAGCAGGAACACCCGCCCGTCCTTGCCCTGCTGGACCAGCAGGTGCGGGTGCTCGCTGGTGCCGAAGCCGTCCGGCAGCGCCATCGGGGCGCCCGAGGAGATGTCCTGGTCGTTGAGGTCCAGGGTGGCGGCGTTGCTGGGGCTGAAGAAGTCGGCCGTGCTGAGGCTGTTGTCCGCGCCGACCTGGAGGCGTACGACGGACTCGGCCAGGGTTCCCTGGACGGTCTTGCCCGGGCCGGGCGCCGGGCTGATGCCGTTGCCGGTGCTGAAGAAGATCCGGCCGGAGCCGTCCGAGACCAGTCCGCCGCCCGCCTGCCAGATGCCGGCGCCGCCGGTGCCGGCCCCGGTCGTGGTGGCCCACATCGAGGTGATGCTGTGCTTGGTGGTACTCACCCCGACGACGTAGCCGCGGTAGGGCCAGGCGTCGCAGTGGGCGCCGAAGCCCGCGTAGACGACGCCGTCCATCAGCAGCAGGCCGGGGCGCTGCTGCTGGTAGTAGGCGTCGAAGGGGGTGCTCGGGTCGTTGACGGGGCTTCCGGCGATGGTGACGGGCCACCCCGGGCGCTCGGCGCCGGAGGCCGGGTCCACCGCGTGCATCAGCCAGGTCGGGTGGCGGTGCGTGGATGTGCCGTCGTCGACCTTGGTGGTGAAGTAGAGGGCGTTGGTGGACGGGTCGTAGACGGGGGTCGCGGTCGCCCCGATGTTGGGCACCAGGTCACCGCAGCCGATCGCCGAGGCAGGCCAGGACGGTCCGTAGTTCTTGCTCCACTTGATCGCACCGGTGGTGCGGTCGAGGCCGTACAGGGTGTTGCTCTCGGTGACCGCGATCACCTGGTCGCCCAGGACCAGCGGCTGGGCGTAGATCTGACCGTCGAGCTGGGTGGCGAAGAGCCGACCGAAGGCGGAGGACTGGACGACCGCCGGGGAGAGCGAGGATTCGTCCCGGTCCCAGTTGGTGCGCAGGTTGTCGACACCCTGCGTGCTCTGGTCGGCCTGGGCCGACGAAGCCACCAGGCTGATCATCGTGCCGATCAGCGCGGCGATGGCCGCGGCCACGACGGACAACGACCACGTACGCCGCCGGTTGCGATGACGGCCACCGCGTGCGGGCATGGAAAACCCGGGCAAATCGGGACCCCCCTCGGGTTCGCACCCGGAACGGTCACGGGCACGGCACAAACGTGAAGACTAAGTGGTTGTTCCTATCATCAGTTGAGGTTTTTGGGCACTATGGGGCGCGTTTCGCTTCGGCATCGTCAGCGGGAATGGCGTGTTCTCAGCCCGTGCCGACGAGCGTGCCCTTCACGAACTTCGTGTTGGCGGAGCCGCTCTGCCACGGGGACGTGACGCCCTGAAGGTGGCCCGAGTTCACCACGACATAGGCCGAGTTGTCGGCGCGCACGCCGTACTGGGGGCTCACGGCTCCCGCTCCGTCGTCGTCCTTGCCCGTGAGGACGACCAGGCCGTCGGCGATGACCTTGCACAGGGAACTCGCCACCCCCAGCCCCGCGTACCCGCCGCCACCGGACCCGGCGTTCTTGCCGTCCCGGGTGAGTTGCACGGCGGACAGCAGGAGGACGCCGGTGGTGTCCGTCGCGTGGACGTACATGCCGTGCCAGCCGTTCCGGTCGGTGGAACAGGCGACCATCTTGATCACTCCGGGCACGGACTCGATATCGAACCCGTGCTTCGAGGACCACTCCGCGCGGCAGCTGGTGAAGGAGGAGTTGCCCGCGCCCGACATCCACCAGCCGCAGCCGCCGACCCCCAGGACGTACACGTCGTGGAAGACGGAGTCGGTGGAGTTGTTCAGCACGATGCCGTGCGAGCCGGTCCACAGGACGGAGACGCGGTCGTAGTGCAGGCAGAACGGCGCCTGGGGGCCCCCAGTGACGTCGAAGTTGTACCAGGTGTTGATCCCGATGCCGGTGACCGCACGGACGTGGACGTCGCGCAGTTGCAGGTGCTGGATCTGCCCCGTGGCACGGATGCCGTCGATCTCCGCTCCACCGCGCGGCAGGTCGGAGCCGTCGATGGACAGCGAGAAGACGCGCTGCGCGTTGGCCTGCATCGAGTAGCCCCCCAGCTGCTGGTCCAGGATCTCGACGACGGCGTGCCCCGTGAACGAGGGCAGGGGGCGCAGGCCGGCCACCGGGTTCTGGGCGCCCGGCTGGGACTCACCGCCGGCGTGCGAACCCTGGAGGGTCACATACGGGCCGATGCGCAGCGGAGCGCTCGTGCGGTACACCCCTGCGGGGAGCACGGTGACATTGCCCGGCCGGCAGGCGTCCAGTGCCGCCTGGATCGCCGCGGTGTCGTCGGTGGTGCCGTCGCCCTTGGCGCCGTGGTCCTTGACGTTCACCCATCACTCGTCATGTGGTGCCCCCTGGGTGGTCGGAGATCGTCGATCAGCACCTCCCATCAGAGGGCAGAACGGTGTGCCCGGGGCACTGGATGTGAAACCTGTTAGCTATCCCTCATTTCGCAGAAGATAACGGACATAGGGGTACCTACTTCCCGTACGTGTCCAACCAACTCTTACGCCTTTCACATAACTCGGATAATCTTTCGCAACTCGGCCGTAGGTTCGACAGGGGTGGCCGAAAACGGTGGGGGTCGACGGGCCGGTAGGGGCCCATGGGTGGTTTTTTCATGAGTTCAGTTGGCCCGGTACGGGCCGGGGGGCGTCGTGCCGCGCGTCAGAGCAGTGGGCGAAGGAAAGCCGGGCGAGGTGTCGAAGCTCCATTGGGGCTGCTGCCGTTGCCGCCCACGGACAAGGAGAAGTACTCCTACGCCCGAAGGAACCTGTGGATCCTGACGATCTGCTCGTTGATCAGCTTCTGCTGCCTGGTGGTGAGCCAGTTCAAGCTGGCCCAGTCCACGCCGGTCCTGTGGATCTACACGCCGCTGCTGGTCTTCACGGTGGTCTACTACCTGGTGTCCCTGCGGGTGAACGGTTTCACCAGGGACTTCGACATCGCCCACCACAAGCAGCTCGTGCACAACTGGCGACCCGAGGTCTACCCCACGGTGGACGTGTTCCTTCCGGTGTGCGGAGAGCCCATCGAGGTCCTGCACAACACCTGGCGGCACGTCCGGCAGATGGCCGACCACTACCCCGGTGTCTGTGTCCCGTTCGTCCTGGACGACGGCGCTGACCCGCAACTGAAGGCGATGGCCCGCGACTTCGGGTTCCGGTACGGCACCCGGGAGAACCGCGGCTGGTTCAAGAAGGCCGGCAACCTGCACTTCGGGTTCGGGCAGTCCGACGGTCAGTACATCCTGATCCTGGACGCCGACTTCACCCCGCGCGCCGACCTGCTCGAAGAGCTGCTGCCGTACATGGAGTCCGACCCGTCCATCGGCATCGTCCAGTCCCCGCAGTACTTCCGCGTGCTCGACTCGCAGAACTGGATCGAGCGCGGCGCGGGCGCCGTGCAGGAGCTGTTCTACCGGTCGGTGCAGGTCTCCCGGCAGGGCAGCGACGGAGCGATCTGCGTCGGCTCCTGTGCCGTGTACCGGCGGGCCGCGCTGGAGACCAACGGCGGCACCACCCTGATCGAGCACTCGGAGGACGTGCACACCGGGTTCGACCTGCGCGGCCTCGGCTGGGACCTGCGCTATGTGCCCGTCGCCGTCTCCACGGGAGTGTGCCCGGACACCGCCGGCGCCTTCTTCAACCAGCAGTACCGCTGGTGCTCCGGCTCGATGAGTCTGCTCGGCAGCAGGAAGTTCTGGGAGCGCAAGATCAAGCTCTCCAGCCGCCTGTGCTACATGTCCGGGTTCTTCTACTACATCCACACGGCGCTGTTCACCTTCGCCGCACCGGTCATCCCGATCGTGCTGCTGGTGATGATGCCGGACAAGCTCAAGGTCGAGCATCTGCTCCTGGTGGTGCCCAGCATCGTCTACACCACGATCGTCTTCCCCATGTGGCACAAGGCGCCCTACCGCCTGGAGGCATGGGCCGCCCGCATGATGTACGGCTGGGCGCACGTCTTCGCCATCTGGGACATCCTGCGCAAGAACCGGATGGGCTGGCAGCCCACCGGCTCCTCCGGCGCCAAGAAGAACAAGACCCGCCGCTTCTGGATCGGCATGTGGGTCTGGAGCGGCGGCACCGCGCTGATCTGGGTCGTGGCGGCGGTCTACCGGACGTTCACGATGGACGCCCCGAACTTTGCCCTGGTGCTGTCCTCCGGAGTCTTCTACGCCCTCGTCGTGGGCCGCGTGCTGGTCCAGCCGCGGGAAAGGGCGGCAGCCTGATGCGCCTCCTCACTCGTACCCGTACCGCCCTGACGGCCGTCGTGCTGGCCGCGCTGACCCTCAGCGGATGCTCGCTGCTCGGGGACGACGGGGGCAAGCCGTCGTCGGCCGGGCACGCCAAGACCGAAGCCGATCCGTCGGGGAGCGGGAACAACGACGTCCCCTACGACGTCACACCGCTGCTGAAGCCGGCGAAGAAGTACTACGGTGCGGCTCTCCCGGGAGCGCCGAACTCCCTCAAGCCCGTCGAGGCGTACACCGGGATGACCGGCAAGCAGCCGAACCTCCTCGAGTACTACGCGGCCTGGGGTGACGGCTTCGATGCCAGCGGAGTGCGCGCGGCCTGGAAGGAAGGCGCCCTGACGCTGATGTCCTGGGAGCCCTTCGACACCACCCTCGCCGACATCGCGGCCGGCAAGTCGGACGCGTACCTCAAGAAGTACGCGACCGCGGTCCGCAAGCTGAACCTGCCCGTGGTGATCGACTTCGCCGACGAGTTCAACGGGCACTGGGAGAAGTGGGGTACGAAGTACGTCACCCCCCAGCAGTTCGTGGCGGCCTGGCGGCACATCCACGACACGTTCGCCGACGTCGGAGCCTCGAACGTGATCTGGGCCTGGGCGCCCAACATCATCAACCCGGTCAAGAACGTACAGCTCAAGCCGTACTACCCGGGCGACGCCTATGTGGACTGGGTCGGCTTCGTCGGCTACTGGACGATCGACCAGGACAACGCCTTCAGCAGTGTCTTCGGACCCACCATCGACGAGGTCCGTACCTTCACCAAGAAGCCGATGCTCCTCCTGGAGACCGCGGCGATGGCGGGGGAGCGGCGACGGGCCGACATCCGCAACCTGTTCGCGGGTGTGGAGGCCGACGACAACATGCTCGGCTTCATCTGGTTCAACCAAAAGAAGCGTGCCGACTGGCGGTTGGAGGCGAGCCCGCTGGCACTCAAGGAGTTCAAGCGCCTCGCCGCTGACGACCGTTTCGGCTTCGACGTACGGAAGCCGTGATGACCTCCAAAAACGATCACTACTCGCCCCAGCCGCCCTACGATCCGTACGCCGAGGACGACGCCGGCGGCTGGTTCAACTCCAACGGTGTGCCCCCGAGGCAGTACCAGCAGCAGGAGTACGAAACCCGGCAGTCCGTGGACCAGCAGCCGTACCAGCCGTACCAGCCCTACGCCGCCGGCATCCCGGAGCAGCCGCAGGCCGGTTATGACGACCAGCCGACGTACGCCCTGCGCACGGTCCAGTACCAGCAGGTCCCGGACGACGAGCCCGCGTACCACATCCCCGAGACGCCGGAGGCCGGCTGGGAGATGGAGGCGAGTCGGCGACGGGCCTGGGTCAGCCGGGCGGTGCTGTTGTGCATCCTGGTCGTCCAGGCGGCGCTGTCGCTGCGGCTTTCCAACACCGCGTTCCAGGATGAGGCGCTGTATCTGGCGGCCGGTCACTCCGAGCTTGCCAACCTGCTCCACGGCACCCCGCTGCCCCGCGACTACGCCGCGTACTTCTCCGGCTCGCCGCAGCTCTACCCGGTGCTCGCCGCGATCGTGGACTCGAAGTTCGGGCTCGCGGGGGCGCGGACGCTGAGCCTGTTCTTCATGCTCTGCACCACCGGACTGCTGTACTCCTTCTCCCGGCGGCTGTTCAACGAACGGGCCGCGCTGGCGGGCGCGGCGCTCTTCGCGGTGATCCAGTCGACCGTGGTGATGGGCTACTTCGCCACCTACGACGCGTGCGCGGTGTTCCTGCTGGCCCTGACCACCTGGATCGTCGTGCGCACGGCCCGTGCCCCGGTGATCACGGTGCTGCTGGCCGCACCCGTCGCCGTCCTGGCGGTCGGCGTGAAGTATGCGTCCGCGCTGTACCTGCCGACCATCGTCGTGCTGGCGCTGCTCACCGGGTGGCCCTACAAGGGGCGTAAGGCGTTCCTGCGGATGGTCCTGCTCGCCGCCGGTATCGGCGGTCTGCTGGTGGCGGGCATGTACACCACCAACTTGATGGACGGTGTGCGGCAGACCACGACCAACCGTGTGCACGGCACCGACACCACCGAGTTCCTGCTGACGCAGTCCGCCAAGTGGGGCGGGCTGATGTTCCTCGCGGCCGTCGGCGGCGCCGTCTCCTATGTCCGGCGCAGCCGCATGAACGAGTCTCCGCAGGCGCTCAGGCTCGGCGCACCCGGCTGGCGGTGGCGGGCCCTGCTCGGCATCGTGCTGTGCGGAACGGCGCTGCTGGCACCGGCGTACCAGGTCCACCTCGGGACCGTGGTCTCGCTGTTCAAGCACGTCGGCTTCGGCCTTCTGTTCGCCGCGCCGATGGCCGGTGTCGGCGTGACCCGCCTGGTGGGGGCGCACTTCCGCTACCCGCAGCTCGGCATCATGCTCTGGACCGCGATGCTGTGCCTGGGCATCCAGCAGGCGGACTGGCGCTTCGACATCTGGCCGAATTCCAGCAAGATGATCAGTGCCATCCAGTCCCATGTGAACTCCAAGGGCACCTACCTGGCCTCGACGCCGGAGGTACCCGTCTACTACCTGCGCGAGAAGTCCACGCACCGGCAGTGGAACAGCCTCTTCGGCATGGAGTACAAGGACAAGAAGGGCAAGTACTACAGCGGCGATCAGGCCTACAAGGAGGCCGTCAAGGACGGCGACTTCGACCTGATCGTGCTCGACGGGCTCACCAACCCGAGGGTGGACCACATCGTCGCCGCCGCCGTGAAGGGCAACGCGCACTACCGACTGCTGGCCGAGATCCCGTTCCGCAACGCGAACGGGACCAGCGAATACCGCATCTGGCTCAAGACCTCATGAACACCCTCTCCATCGCAGGAAACACCGTGCCCATGCGGCTCACAGTCATCGGCACCGGCTATCTCGGTGCCACCCACGCCGCCTGCATGGCGGAGCTGGGACACGAGGTGCTCGGGGTCGACGTGGACCCCGACAAGGTCGCCGCACTGCAGGCGGGGCGGGTGCCATTCCACGAGCCCGGGCTGCCGGAGCTGATCGCGAAGCACACCGCGAGCGGACGGCTGCGGTTCACCACCGACTACGCGGCGGCCGGGGCCTTCGGCGAGGTGCACTTCGTGTGCGTCGGCACTCCCCAGCGCTCGGGTTCCGAGGGCGCCGACCTGACCTACGTCGACGCGGCCTTCGCGGCCATCGCCGAGCACGCGGCCGACGGGGCCCTGCTGGTCGGCAAGTCGACCGTGCCGGTGGGGACGGCGGAGCGGCTGGCGGCGCTGCACGAGGGCGCCGAGGTCGCGTGGAACCCGGAGTTCCTGCGCGAGGGCTTCGCCGTCGAGGACACGCTGCGGCCGGACCGGCTGGTGTTCGGGGTACGGTCTTCGCGCGCGGAAGCGATCCTCCGCGCGGTGTACGCCCCCGTCCTCGACGCGGGCACACCGCTGGTCACGGCCGACTTCCCGACCGCCGAGCTGGTCAAGACGGCCGCCAACGCCTTCCTCGCCACGAAGATCTCCTTCATCAACGCGATGGCCGAGGTCTGCGAGGCCGCGGGCGGCGACGTCGGCGTCCTGGCCGAGGCGATCGGCCACGACGACCGGATCGGCCGGAAGTTCCTGCGCGCCGGCATCGGCTTCGGCGGCGGCTGTCTGCCCAAGGACATCCGGGCCTTCGCGCACCGCGCCGGGGAACTGGGGGTCTCGCTGGACTTCCTGCGGGAGGTCGACGCGATCAACATGCGCCGCCGCGACAAGGTCGTCGACGTGGCGCGCGAGCTGTGCGGGGGTTCGGTCCTGGGGGCCCGGATCGCCGTGCTCGGAGCGGCCTTCAAGCCCGACTCCGACGACATCCGCGACTCGCCCGCCCTGAACGTGGCCGCCCGGCTGCGTCTCGACGGCGGCGACGTCACCGTCTACGACCCCGAGGCGCTGGACAACGCCCGCAAGGCGTTCCCGCTCCTCGGTTACGCGCTGTCGGCCGAGGAGGCCCTGCGGGGAGCCGACCTCGTGCTGCATCTGACCGAGTGGCCGCAGTTCCGGGAGATCGACCCGGAGCATGCCGCCGGGCTCGTGTCCCGTCCGCTGATCGTTGACGGCCGGGGGGTGCTCGACGCGGACCGCTGGACCGCGGCGGGCTGGTACTTCCGGGCGCTGGGCAGACCCGCGCCCGCTGGGGAGAGGTCCCTTCGGGGCCTCTAGGGAGGGAAGAGAACGGACATGACGAGCCTCGACAGACACCCGGGCGTCCGCGTCACCGTGGTGATGCCCACCTACAACGAGGCCGCGAACCTGCCGCGGATGGCCGAGCTGGTGCTCGGGCTGCGGATCGACGGGCTGCATCTGAAGATCGTCGACGACAACAGCCCCGACGGCACCGGCCGGATCGCCGAGGAGCTTGCGGAGAAGTACAACTGGGACGGCTACCGCATGAGCGTGCTGCACCGGACCGAGAAGGACGGGCTCGGGCGGGCCTACGTGGCGGGCATGAGCGCCGCGCTCGACGAGGGCGCCGAGTACGTCGTGCAGATGGACGCCGACGGCAGCCACCCCGTGGAAGCGGTCCCACGGATGCTCGGTACGGCCATCGCGTCCGGCGTGGGCCTGGTCGTCGGCAGCCGGTACGTCGAGGGCGGCTCGCTGGACGAGGAGTGGGGCAAGCACCGCGTCCTGCTGTCCCGGTTCGCCAACCGCTACGCCCGGACCGTGCTCGGCACCAAGATCCGGGACATCACCGCCGGCTTCAACCTCTGGTCGGCCGCGACGCTGCGGGACATCGACCTCGCGACCCTGGACAGCGCCGGCTACAGCTTCCAGGTCGAGCTGAAGTTCAAGGCCGTCCGGGCCGGGCACAGCGCCGTGGAGATCCCGATCCGCTTCGAGGAGCGCACCGAGGGCGTGTCCAAGATGAACCTGTCGACGCAGATCGAGTCGGCCGTGATGCCGGTGCGGCTGCGGCTGCGCAACCGGCGGGGCTGAGCGCCACCGTGAGCGGACGGCATGCGCTTCCGTCGCGGACGGGGAAGCTGTACGGCGAGATCGCGAAGTTCGGCCTGGTGGGAGCCTCGGGGTTCGTGGTGAACCTCGCGGTCTTCAACGCCATCAGGACCTTCACGCAGTGGCAGACGGTCCGGGCGAGCGTCGTGGCGACCGCCGTCGCGATCCTGACCAACTATCTCGGCCTGCGGTACTTCACGTACCGCGAGCGGACCCAGGAGGACCGCGGCAGCAAGCGGAGGGAGATGTCTCTCTTCCTCTTCTTCAGCGCGGTCGGCCTGGTCATCGAGAACGGGGTCCTCTACGCGGCCACCTACGGGCTGGGCTTCGACGGCACGATCGCCAACAACGCCAGCAAGTTCGTCGGCATCGGCATCGCGACCCTGTTCCGCTTCTGGTCCTACCGGACGTGGGTCTTCCGGACGGCCGCCCCGCCGGCCGACGACCCGGTGCCGTCCTACCCGGAGCCCGTGCTCAGCGGGGCCTGGGAGCGGAGCTGACCGGACCGGCGCGCCTCGACGGCGGGCCGGTCAGCCGTTCGCGGCGGCCGAGGCCTGTGCCTCGCCCCGCCGGTTGATCTGGCGGAACGTGAACAGTTGCAGGTCGTTGCCGGCGGCGAAGACGTTGGTGGAGTTCTTCGTCACGTCCTTGCCGTTGGTGAAGCCGACGGTCGTGAAGTAGGCGTAGCGGCCGTAGGAGTTGGCCGTGGTGAGGCAGGTGGCGGCGTTGCAGAAGTCCTTCACGCCCTTGCCGGGCAGGGACGTGACGAAGCCCTTCTTGTCCGACTGGGTCCTGGCCTTGGCCGCCTGGGCCTGGGTGTCGAAGACGGCCACGCCGACCGTCACCGCGACGCCGTCCTTGCTGTAGGTGACGCGCAGCAGACGGGTGCAGTCGTTGCCGGTGAGGATGGCCGGGAGGGTGCCCTTGGCGGCCGACGCGCAGTTCTTCGTGTCGGCTGTGGCGCCCTTCTTGTAGACCGCCGAGCCCATGGTCAGCTGGGAGCCCGGGAAGAGGGTCTCCACGCTGAGCGGGGCCGTGTCCTTGGCCTTGCTGGAGATGAACTCCTTCGGGTCCAGCGGGGGCGGCGCACTGGTCGGCGCGAAGGACGGGGCCGAGGCGCTGCTGCTGGGGATCGAGGCGCTCGCGGGCAGGTTGGACGGGCTCCCGGAGGCGTTGTTGTCGCCGTTGGCCGACACGACGGCCATGGCGACGGCGGTGCCTATCGCGATGGTGGCCACCGCGGCGCCGCCTATGAACAGCAGCCGGCGCCTTCTGTTGCGGGTCTCGGACGCCTCGGCGAGCGCCGCCCAGTCCGGCGTCCGGCTGTCGCCGCCGCTGTTCCACGGCTGCTGGGATTGCGGTTTCCAGGGATCCCACTGGGACTGAGGTCCCCCCTGCTGCCCAAAGCTCATGGGGCGCATCTTAGTGGGGGTGCTCGTGGTGCCGGTGGGCCTGTGGACAACGGGCTCGTTTTGACCCACCCGGATGACCCCGGTATTCTGCTTGTTCGTTGTGTATTGGCTTGCTCATTCTCACGGGACGGGCCCTTACACCGGTCCACCGGGCCGATGACCAGCAACCCCACGTACGCGGTATGCGTCGCCGCAGTGGTCCAGGCTGTCGTGATCGTTTCGGTGACCTGTTCAGGACCATTCACTCGAAGCGAAGGCTACGAACCGTGCGTACGTACAGCCCCAAGCCCGGCGATGTGACGCGCCAGTGGCACGTCATCGACGCTCAGGACGTTGTCCTGGGCCGTCTCGCCACGACCGCCGCGTCCCTTCTCCGGGGCAAGCACAAGCCGATCTACGCCCCTCACGTCGACACCGGTGACTTCGTCATCATCATCAACGCCGACAAGGTGCACCTGTCCGGCAACAAGCGGACCCAGAAGATGGCGTACCGCCACTCCGGCTACCCGGGTGGTCTGCGCTCCGTCCGCTACGACGAGCTGCTGGCGAAGAACCCCGAGAAGGCCATCGAGAAGGCCGTCAAGGGCATGCTCCCCAAGAACACCCTGGGCCGTCAGATGCTCACCAAGCTGAAGGTCTACTCGGGCGACCAGCACCCGCACGCTGCCCAGCAGCCGGTGCCGTTCGAGATCACCCAGGTCGCGCAGTAAGTCCGGCCACCCCCTAAGACTGAAGAGAATCTGAGGAGCATCGTGGCCGAGACCACTGCCGAGCAGCCGCTCGAAGAGCTTGACATCGACAGCTACACCACGGAGTCGGACGTCCCCGTCGAGGGCGAGTACACCTCCGAGTCCCTCGCGTCCCGCTTCGGCGACCCCCAGCCGGCCGCCGGCCTGGGCCGCCGCAAGAACGCCATCGCCCGCGTCCGGATCGTCCCGGGCACCGGCAAGTGGAAGATCAACGGTCGCACTCTCGAGGACTACTTCCCGAACAAGGTGCACCAGCAGGAAGTCAACGAGCCCTTCAAGGTGCTCGAGCTCGAGGGCCGCTACGACGTCATCGCCCGCATCGCCGGTGGCGGTGTCTCCGGTCAGGCCGGTGCGCTCCGTCTCGGTGTCGCCCGCGCGCTGAACGAGGCCGACGTCGACAACAACCGCGGCCCGCTCAAGAAGGCCGGCTTCCTCCGCCGCGACGACCGTGCGGTCGAGCGCAAGAAGGCCGGTCTGAAGAAGGCCCGCAAGGCCCCGCAGTACAGCAAGCGCTAAGCTTCGCTGCCTGCTCTTCCGCGAACGCCCCGGCGGCACGCCACAGTGCTGTCGGGGCGTTCGTTTATCACCGTCGGGGGCGTATAACGGCACAAGACGCTCAACGGCTTGTGTGATCGGATGCCGCTATCCGATGGGTGTACGCCGCCCGTAACTGACGTTTCCTCAGGAGGACAAGTGGGACGACTCTTCGGCACGGACGGCGTACGGGGCGTCGCCAACGCGGACCTGACGGCCGAGATGGCGCTCGGTCTGTCGGTCGCGGCGGCGCACGTGCTGGCCGAGGCGGGAACGTTCGAGGGCCACCGGCCAACGGCGGTCGTCGGACGGGACCCCCGTGCGTCCGGGGAGTTCCTGGAGGCCGCGGTCGTCGCCGGCCTCGCGAGCGCCGGCGTGGACGTGCTGCGCGTCGGTGTGCTGCCGACGCCCGCGGTGGCGTACCTCACCGGCGCGCTCGGCGCCGACCTGGGCGTCATGCTCTCCGCCAGCCACAACGCCATGCCCGACAACGGCGTCAAGTTCTTCGCCCGCGGCGGCCACAAGCTGGCCGACGAGCTGGAGGACCGGATCGAGGCGGTGTACGACTCCCACCGGCACGGTGAGCCCTGGGAGCGGCCCACCGGGGCGGGCGTCGGACGGGTGCGGGACTACGAGGAGGGCTTCGACAAGTACGTCGCCCATCTGATCGCCGTACTCCCGAACCGGCTGGACGGGCTGAAGATCGTCCTCGACGAGGCGCACGGCGCGGCGGCGTGGGTGTCGCCGGAGGCGTTCTCCCGGGCCGGGGCCGAGGTCGTCACCATCGGCGCCTCACCGGACGGGCTCAACATCAACGACGGCTGCGGCTCGACCCACCTCGACAAGCTGAAGGCCGCGGTCGTCGAGCACGGGGCGGCGCTCGGTATCGCGCACGACGGTGACGCGGACCGGTGCCTGGCCGTGGACCACACCGGCGCTGAGGTCGACGGCGACCAGATCCTCGCCGTACTCGCGCTGGCCATGCGGGAGCGGTCCGTGCTGCGGGCCGACACCGTGGTCGCGACCGTGATGTCCAACCTCGGGTTCAAGCTGGCGCTGGAGCGGGAGGGGCTGACGCTCGTCCAGACCGCGGTCGGGGACCGGTATGTGCTGGAGGAGATGAAGCAGCACGGCTACGCGCTCGGCGGCGAGCAGTCCGGGCACGTGATCATCCTGGACCACGCGACGACCGGAGACGGCACGCTGACCGGACTCATGCTGGCGGCGCGGGTCGCGGAGACGGGCCGGTCGCTGCGGGACCTCGCGGGTGTGATGGAGCGGCTGCCGCAGGTGCTGATCAATGTGCCGGACGTCGACAAGTCCCGGGTGAGGACGTCCGCGGAGCTGACGGCGGCCGTTTCCGAGGCCGAGCGGGAACTCGGGTCCACCGGGCGGGTGTTGCTGAGGCCTTCCGGGACGGAGCCGTTGGTTCGGGTCATGGTCGAGGCGGCCGACATCGATCAGGCTCGGTCGGTGGCGGGGCGGCTGGCCGACGCGGTGAAGTCGGCGTTGGGGTAAGGGCTGAGCCGGGTCCGGGATGGGGGGATCTCTGGCGCCCCTTACGGGGCGCTGATCTTCCGGCGTTGCAATGTCCACAGCCATTTCTGGGTCAGGAGTGTCGCTGTGCCGGCCAGGACGATGCCCATGAGGTTCAGGAGCAGTTGTTCCGTCGATCCCCAGGCCTGTCGGTACTCGGTGTAGGCGAAGGCGACGGCCGCGTTGGCGGCGGCCGGGACCGTGGTGACCGAGATGGCCACGCCCACCAGGAGGCCCGACTTCGCCGAGGTCAGCGAGAGGGTGCCGGCGATGCCGGCCAGGACCGCCACGACGAACGAGAAGGCGTCGGGGCGGTAGATGAAGTTGGTGTTGGGCCGCTCGGCCGCCAGCCGCACCTTGGTGAACAGGTTGATGCTGTCCATGACGTAGGTGAAGCCGACGGTGATCAGCATGGCCACCGCGAAGCCGACGAGCAGCGCGATCAGCGAGCGCAGGGCCAGGCGCGGATGGCGCTGGACCACCGAGGTGCAGATGCCGGCGAGCGGGCCGAACTCCGGGCCCACCGCCATCGCGCCCACGATCAGGATGGCGTTGTCGAGGACGACACCGCAGGCCGCGATCATGGTGGCGAGGGTGATGAAGGCGACGTAGGTGACCGAGAGCGTCGACTCCTCGTGGGTCGCGTCGGTCAGCTGCTCCCAGAGCACCGCGTCGGCGCCCTCGCCCGGCGCCTCCTCCTCCGCCTTGTCGGCCCGCTTGGACAGCGACAGGTCGATGTTCTCGACGGCGATGGAACCGGTCCGGTCCAGTCCCAGGTCCCGCAGCGCGCCGATCAGTTCGTCGCCGGCCTCACGGGCGA
Source organism: Streptomyces sp. NPDC006476 (assembly GCF_040612015.1). Taxonomy (NCBI): domain Bacteria; kingdom Bacillati; phylum Actinomycetota; class Actinomycetes; order Kitasatosporales; family Streptomycetaceae; genus Streptomyces; species Streptomyces sp. NPDC006476. The sequence goes on from NZ_JBEXPK010000005.1 coordinate 33,211, forward strand.
CATCGCACATCACCACGTCCCCGGCGGGGTTGCGGGCGGCGCCGGGCAGGACGACGAGATGAGTCGTCCCGACCGTCTTCTCGATCAGGCGGACCACGTCGTCGGTCCTGCCGGCCGGGGTGATCAGGCGCAGGTGCAGCATGGGCGCAGACTAACGGTCACAACTTGCGCAGGCTCAGGCGCTGGACCTTGTGGTCGGGGCCCTTGCGGACGATGAGGGTGGCGCGGCCGCGGGTGGGGGCGATGTTCTCGACCAGGTTCGGCTTGTTGATCGTGCGCCACAGGGTGCGGGCGTAGTCGAGGGCCTCCTCCTCGGAGACCTGGGTGTACTTCCTGAAGTACGAGTCCGGGTTCTGGAAGGCGGTCTGGCGCAGCTTCTTGAACCGGCTGAGGTACCAGCGCTCGATGTCCTCGCCGCTCGCGTCGACGTACACACTGAAGTCGAAGTAGTCGGCGAGACCGACGCGGGTGCGGCCGTCCTTGCCGGGGAGGGCGGGCTGGAGGACGTTGAGGCCCTCGACGATGAGGATGTCCGGGCGGCGGACCGTGAGCCGCTGGTCCGGCACGATGTCGTAGATCAGGTGGGAGTAGACGGGGGCGGTGACCTCGTCCTTGCCGGCCTTGATGTCGGCGACGAAACGGGTGAGGGCACGGCGGTCGTACGACTCCGGGAAGCCCTTGCGCGACATCAGGCCGCGGGCCTGGAGCTCCCGGGTGGGCAGCAGGAAGCCGTCGGTGGTCACGAGCTCGACGCGGGGGTGCTCCGGCCAGCGGGACAGGAGCGCCTGGAGAAGACGGGCGACGGTCGACTTCCCGACGGCCACCGAACCGGCGACGCCGATGACGAAGGGGGTGCCGGACTGGGAGCCCTGCTCGCCCAGGAACGTGTTCAGGGCCCCTCTCAGCCCGTCCGTGGCGCCGACGTAGAGGTTGAGGAGCCGGGAGAGCGGGAGGTAGATGTCCCGCACCTCGTCGAGGTCGATGACGTCACCGAGACCGCGCAGCTTCTCGACCTCCTCGGCGGTCAGCGGCAACGGCGTCTTGTCCCGCAGCGCGCTCCACTCGGTTCGGGTGAGGTCGACGTAGGGAGTCGCCTCCGGCCTCTGCCGGTGGGCGCTCCGGGGCATCGAGGAGACCGGAGAGATCACAGTCCATTGTTAACGGAGTTTGAACGGGGTGGGGGGTGGGGTGCGTCACGCTCGTCCGCGCGGGTTCAAATGGCCGCAGGAATTTCCGATTTCGGGCACGATCGCTGCCTTTCCGACGGTGATTCGGCCGTAGGCTGCGGGCCATGTGCGGAATCGTGGGATACGTGGGGGCGCAGTCGGCGCTTGATGTCGTGATGGCCGGGCTGAAGCGGCTGGAGTACCGGGGGTACGACTCGGCGGGTGTCGCCGTGCTGGCGGACGGAGGGCTGGCGGCGGCCAAGAAGGCCGGGAAGCTGGTGAACCTGGAGAAGGAGCTGGTCGACCGGCCGTTGCCGACGGGTTCGACCGGCATCGGGCACACGCGGTGGGCCACGCACGGCGGACCGACCGACGCGAACGCGCATCCGCATCTCGACAACGCGGGGCGGGTCGCGGTCGTCCACAACGGGATCATCGAGAACTTCGCCGTGCTGCGGGCGGAGTTGACGGAGCGGGGCCACGATCTCGCCTCCGAGACCGACACCGAGGTCGTCGCGCACCTGCTCGCCGAGGAGTTCTCGTCCTGCGCCGATCTCGGCGAGGCCATGCGGCTGGTGTGCCGGCGGCTGGAAGGCGCGTTCACCCTCGTGGCGGTGCACGCGGACGAACCCGATGTGGTCGTGGGCGCGCGGCGGAACTCCCCGCTGGTGGTGGGCGTTGGTGAGGGTGAGGCGTTCCTGGCCTCCGACGTCGCCGCGTTCATCGCCCACACGCGGTCGGCGATCGAGCTGGGCCAGGACCAGGTCGTCGAGGTGCGCCGCGACGGCGTGACGGTGACGGGCTTCGACGGTGCGCCCGCGGAGGTCCGGTCCTATCACGTGGACTGGGACGCCTCCGCCGCGGAAAAGGGGGGCTATGACTACTTCATGCTCAAGGAGATCGCCGAGCAGCCCAAGGCGGTCGCCGACACGCTGCTCGGCCGTATCGACGCCGGCGGCTCGCTGACGCTGGACGAGGTGCGGATCAGCGCCTCGGAGCTGCGCGAGGTCGACAAGGTCGTCATCGTCGCCTGCGGTACGGCCTTCCACGCAGGGCTGATCGCCAAGTACGCCATCGAGCACTGGACGCGCATCCCGTGCGAGGTGGAGCTGGCGAGCGAGTTCCGCTACCGGGACCCGATCCTGGGCGCGCGGTCGCTCGTGATCGCCATCTCCCAGTCCGGCGAGACGATGGACACGCTGATGGCCCTCCGGCACGCCCGCGAGCAGGGCTCCAAGGTCCTGGCCATCTGCAACACCAACGGCTCGACCATCCCCCGGGAGTCGGACGCGGTGCTCTACACGCACGCCGGTCCGGAAGTGGCGGTCGCGTCGACGAAGGCCTTCCTGACGCAGCTGGTCGCCTGCTACCTGGTCGCCCTCTACCTGGGCCAGGTGCGCGGCACCAAGTGGGGCGACGAGATCGGCGCCGTGATCCGCGACCTCGCACGGATCTCGGTCGAGGTCGACCGCGTCCTGGAGACGATGGAGCCGGTACGGGCGCTTGCGCGGTCCCTCGCCGACAAGAACACGGTGCTCTTCCTCGGGCGGCATGTCGGCTACCCGGTGGCCCTGGAAGGCGCGCTGAAGCTGAAGGAACTCGCCTACATGCACGCCGAGGGCTTCGCGGCGGGCGAGCTCAAGCACGGGCCGATCGCGCTGATCGAGGAGGACCTGCCGGTCGTGGTAGTGGTGCCCTCGCCCCGGGGCCGGTCCGTCCTCCACGACAAGATCGTGTCCAACATCCAGGAGATCAGGGCGCGGGGTGCGCGGACCATCGTGATCGCGGAGGAGGGGGACGAGGCGGTGGTGCCGTACGCCGACCACCTGATCCGCATCCCGGCGACCCCGACCCTCCTCCAGCCCCTGGTCGCCACGGTCCCGTTGCAGGTGTTCGCCTGCGAACTGGCGACGGCCCGCGGCAACGAGGTGGACCAGCCGCGGAACCTGGCGAAGTCGGTGACGGTGGAGTGAGCGGGCGGCGGTAGAACTTCCGGGCGCGGAAAGGGGCGTACGGCCGCAAGGCATGCCGTACGCCCCTCTGTCATCCGGGCCCGATCAGACCCCGGTCAGACGCCGGTCAGATGGCGAAGCAGGTCTTCGGCACCCAGCCGTTCTTGGTGTCGCCGCCGTAGAGCCACTGGTTGCTCGTCTTGCCGCAGGCCGTGTACGAGCCGCCCTTGTAGGACTTCCCGTCGTTGCAGACGGCGCCCTTCGCGCCCTTGGCCCAGATGCCGACGGCCGTGGCACTGGTCTTCGGCGAGGTGCGGACGTTGACGGTCTCCTTGGGCTTGACGTTGACGAGCGCCTTGCTGCAGTCCGTCGGCAGGGTCGCCGCGGCGGCGGTCTCGGCGGTGGCGACGGTGCCGGTGAGGGCCGTACCGATGAGGGCGGCGGTGGCGAGCGCGGTGCCCAGAGACTTCAACTTCAAGGTTGTTTCCTCCCGTTACTTGCGATGGTCACCGCAAAGGCTACGGGGAGGAGGGGCCGCCGATGATCTTGGGGGTGCCGAGAGCTTGGAGGCCCTGGTCGGCTGGGTTCCGCGGATCGGCGAGTTGGCGGCGGCGTGGAAAACGAGTGGAAGGGCGTCGACCTAGGCCCTTACCGTGCTGCCGACCGAGTTGTCTGAGCAAGGACGTGCCGTTGTACACCGTGTGAGACCTCCCGAGCGCTGAATCGTCGCGCGTCGCGCATGTGCGCCGCGCTCCTTCTTGCTGCGGACTTCTCACTGAAACCGGTGTACTTCTGTGCTCACCAACTGGGTGGTCATGCCCACCTGCCTGCCGCTCGTCCTGCGCCGCTGCCATACGTGCGGGTCGGAGCGTTTCCGGGCAAGCGGTAAATTCCGCGTCAACGCGAACCACAAGCTCATCGACGCCTGGCTGCTCGTGCTCTGCACGGCGTGCGGGGAAACCGCGAAGCTCACGGTTTTCGAGCGGATGAGCGTGCGTTCCGTACGACCTGAGCTGCTGGACCGGCTGCACGCCAACGATGTCGGCCTGGCAGCCGAGTTGCTCCAGGATCCGGTCGTACGGCGGCGTAATCGCGTCGCCCTCGACTGGGACGGCGCCTGGCGCCTCGACACGGGCGGAACCGATCATCTGGACCGCGAGGTGATCGACGTCTCGGTCCACTTCGCGGCGCGGATTCCGGTCCGGCCGGTGCGGCTGATCGCGGAGGGCTGCGGGCTTTCGCGAGCCGAGGTCGAGCGTCTGATCACGGAGGGGAAGGTCGTTTCGGCGATCCGCCTGAGCGGCAAGCTCTCCGGCGACTTCACCTTCACACTGAAGCGCTGAGCTCTCCCTCTGAAATGGGGCCTGTCCGGCAGGATCTTCCGGGCAGGCCCTGGGTGGCCCGGCATTGTCCGGCGTGCCGGTGACCGAACGCCGCTCGACGATGTCGGGCACTCCGCCGGTGGCACCGCAACGCCGATGTTCCTGGAAGGGCACAACTCACGTCCCGCGACCGGGCCGTAGAAGCTCGCGACCGCACTCGGCATTCCGGCCGGCAGCCTTCCCGCCATGGCGGGAGTCGAACTCGGCGAGCCGTTGCGACGGTCCGTGAGACGGCCTACCTGGAGGGCAGGGCCGAAGGTGAGGCCAAGGGGATCCTGTCCGTGCTGGAGGTGCGCGGAATTCCCGTTCCGGACGCTGTGCGCGAGCGGATCATGACGTGCACCGACTCGACCGCATGGACATCGCCTGCTCGACCGTACGGGAACGCTCGAGCCAGGACGGGCAGTCCTGAAGGCCTGACCGTGGACTCGGAGCTGCGAGTGCACTGGATACTGTCGCGAATAGAGTGCCCGCATGAGCATCATCGGCGTCGGGATCGACGTGGCTGAGATCGCGCGGTTCGAGGCGTCGCTGAAGCGGACGCCCGGGATGGCGGAGCGGCTGTTCGTGGAGCGCGAGTTGTTGTTGCCGAGCGGTGAGCGGCGGGGGGTTGCCTCGCTTGCCGCGCGGTTCGCCGCCAAGGAGGCCCTCGCCAAGGCGCTCGGGGCGCCGGCGGGGCTGCACTGGACCGATGCCGAGGTCTATGTCGAGGACAGTGGGCAACCGCGGTTGCGGGTGAAGGGGACGGTGGCGGCCCGGGCGGAACAACTGGGCGTGCGGTCCTGGCATGTGTCGCTCAGCCATGATGCCGGCGTGGCTTCGGCCGTGGTCGTCGCCGAGGGCTGACTTGTCGGAGGGGTGGGTGCGCCGTAATGGCCTTGGCTACCGCGTTCACGAGGTTGTTCGGAGTGCGGTATCCCATCGCGTCGGCGCCGATGGGCGGGTCCGCCGGTGGGGCGCTGGCGGCTGCCGTTTCCCGTGGGGGCGGGCTTGGACTGCTCGGTGGAGCGTACGGTGATCCGGCCTGGCTGGAGCGCGAGTTGCCGGTCGTGGCGGGGGCCGGGCAGCCCTGGGGTGTCGGGTTTCTCAGTTGGGCCATTGGGGTTCGGGCCGTTGAGCTGGCGTTGGAGTACCGGCCCCGTGCGGTGATGTTGTCCTTCGGCGATCCGCGTCCCTTCGTCGAGCGGATCCGTTCGGCGGGGGCCGCCGTGGTCATTCAGGTCACCGATCTCCACGAGGCTCGGCAGGCAGTGGATCTCGGCGCCGACGTCATCGTGGCTCAGGGGACGGAGAGCGGTGGCCATGGGGCCAGGAAGGGGCGGTCCACCCTGACCTTCGTGCCGGTGGTCGTGGATCTGGCGGGCGGCGTGCCGGTGCTGGCCGCCGGGGGTATCGCGGATGGGCGGGGAATCGCCGCTGCGCTGGCGCTGGGCGCGGCCGGGGCGCTCATCGGCACGCGGTTCCAGGCCACTGCCGAGGCCACCGTCGATCCAGCCGTCGTCAGGACGATCCTCGACGGGCGCGGGGAGGAAACGGAACGCAACCGGATCCTTGACATCGCCCGGGGCTCCGACTGGCCGTCCACCTACACGGCCCGCACTCTCGGTCATCCCTACCTGGACCAGTGGCGGGGACGGGAAGCCGAACTCGCCGCCGATCCACAGGCGGCCCAACTCGCCTACCAGGCCGACGTGGCACGCGGCGAGGTGCCGCCGCTGCCCGTGTGGGCGAGCGAGGCGGTCGACCTCATCACCGACCTACCGCCTGCGGCCACCCTCGTCGCCATACTGGCCGAACAGGCGGAGAAGGCACTGGATCGGGCGGGGAGGGAATGACAAGGGGAGGGGAGCGCGGCCGCGTTGGGGCAACCCGGCGCCTGGCGCCCACGGCAGGTGAACGGCGAGATCGCAATGAGCGGCTGGACACCGGGGCCGTACAGCAGGATCGGACAGCGGCTACGGGCATATCCAGCAGTACAACCTCTGTCCTCGCCCCACCGCCCGTTCCGCCAAGCCGGACAGTTCGCGGAGGAAGTCGGACAGGTCGGACGGGTCCGGTGGGGTGTAGAAGTCGCCCGAGGCCGCCCAGCCTTGGGCTACGGCGTCCAGCAGCTGCTTGTCGAAGGCCGCGAGGGCGTCGCGGAAGGTGTCCGTGAGCGAGAGGCTGATCGCTTCTCCGTCCGCGACGGCGGCGATCAGCTCCCCGCGACGGGGGTCGGACTTGACCGTCTCCGCCGACAGGCCGGTGATGAGCGTCTCGGCGGGCAGCAGGTCGACCATCGGGTCGATGCCCTTCACCTCCACCTCGTCGTACCCCGCCCCGAAGGGCTCCTCGTCCTCGCGCACGATCGCTCCGGCGGCGTCCCCGTCGTCCGCAGCGGCGTAATAGCCGTAGATGACTCCCATACGGCCGATCATGGCAGCCGCCACTGACAGTCGACCCCGTGCGGTGGACGGCCTGGGGTGCGGGGCGGGGTGTCGGCGGGGGAGACTCGGTCGCATGCGTACTGCCTACAGCGTGGAGACGGTCAGGAACGCCGAGCGGGAGCTCATGGCGCGGCTTCCCGAGGGGGCGTTGATGCAGCGGGCCGCGGCCGGGCTCGCCGCCGCCTGCGCCGAGATGCTCGGGCGGGTCTACGGCAGCCGCGTCGTGCTGCTCGTCGGGAGCGGCGACAACGGGGGCGACGCCCTGTACGCCGGCGCGCGGCTCGCCCGGCGGGGCGCGGGAGTCACGGCGCTGCTGCTCACCCCCGAACGGGCGCACGCCGGGGGGCTCGCGGCGTTGCGGCGGGCCGGGGGGCGGATCGTCGCCGCGGGGGATGCTCACGCTCGTACGCCCGGGACCGAGGCCGAGACCGGGACCGAGCCCGCGTCCGGGGGCCACGCCGTCCGGCCCACCGCCAACTCCGCAGCCGCCGCCGGGTTCGACGTGGTCGAAGAGGCGGTTCTCCGTGCCGATCTCGTCGTCGACGGCATCGTCGGTATCGGCGGCAAGGGTGGACTCCGGCCCGAGGCCGCGCAGTTGGCCGCCCTTGCCGCGGACGCCCGCGTTCCCGTCGTCGCCGTCGATCTGCCCAGCGGGGTCGACGCGGACAGCGGTGAGGTGCGGGGAGAGGCGATGCGGGCCGACCTCACCGTCACCTTCGGCACGCACAAACCGGGGCTGCTGATCGATCCCGCGCGCGAGTACGCCGGGTCGGTCAGGCTCGTCGACATCGGGCTGTCGGACGTGCTGCCCCTCGAACCCGAACTCGAGGCCCTGCAGCACGCCGACGTCGCCGCGCTGCTGCCCGTTCCCGGCGCCGAGAGTGACAAGTACCGGCGCGGGGTCGTCGGGATCGCCGCCGGGTCCGTGCGGTATCCGGGCGCGGCCGTGCTCGCCGTGTCGGGGGCGCTGCGGGGTGGCGCCGGGGCCGTACGGTACGTCGGGCCGGCCGGGGACGCCGTCCTCGCCCGGTTCCCCGAGACGCTGGTGTCGGACCAGGGGCCGCACAAGGCGGGGCGCGTGCAGGCGTGGGTCGTGGGACCGGGCGCCGGGGACGACGCGGCGACCGTCGCCGAGGTGCTGGAGACGGACGTACCCGTGCTCGTCGACGCGGACGGGTTGCGGCTGGCGGAGCGCGATGCCGTACGGGGGCGTACGGCGCCGACGTTGATGACCCCGCACGCCGGGGAGGCCGCCGCGCTGCTCGGCGTGGCGCGGGAGGAGGTCGAGGGGGCGCGGCTCGCCTCCGCGCGCGAACTCGCCGCGCGTTACGGCGCCACCGTCCTGCTCAAGGGCTCGACGACGCTGGTCGCCGACTCCGGTGGCGGGGCCGTACGGGTCAACGCGACGGGGACGGCCTGGTTGGCGACGGCCGGCAGCGGGGACGTGCTGTCGGGGCTCGCGGGGTCGCTGCTGGCGTCCGGCCTCAGCGCACTGGACGCGGGGAGCGTCGCGGCCTACCTGCACGGCCTGGCCGGACGGTTCGCCGCGCACGGGGCACCGGCCGGCGCCCACGACGTGGCGGAGGCGATCCCGGCGGCCTGGCGCGACGTACGGGACTGACGGCCCGGCGCGAGGTATGGGACTGACGGCCCCGCTCGGCTGCGGGACTGGCGGGCTGAGGTGGCGTGCGGGGCTGCCGGGCCGGCCTGGCCCGGCTTACAGGAGTGACGGGCCGGCATGGCCTGTGCGACGAACGGCGCGTAAAGCTCGACGTGTGGGACTGACGGCCTCGTTCGGCTTGCGGGAATGACGTGCTCGCTCGGCGTGCGGGCCGATGCGGTGACGCGGCACGGAAACTCTCGGTCCGCTCGTTGTCACCCGCGGCGGGGCTCGGCGGAAAGGGTGACCCCGCCGCGCGGCACCCCGGTCCCGCCGTTTCCGCGCGTTCTTCTGATGGGATGATCAGAATCAGAAGGCGTATCGCGTGCCGCGGCCTCGCCGTCGTGCTCGCCGCCGTCACCGTCCTGCCCGTCGGCACCACCGCCCTCGTCGCCCCCGCCGTCGCCGCCCCCGCGCCGCCGGTCCACGCTTCGGGGCCGGAGGTCGAGCTCGTCCCCGGTGTTGCGCCGGGCCCCGCCCAGCCCTGGCAGATCGACACGCCCGACCAGGTGCTCGCGCCCAGGGTGTACACGCCGAGCCCGGGGGAGGACGCCGTCGAGCCGCGGGACGCCGCCCCGGGGACGTACGACCTCGTCGAGTACGTGCCGCTCGCGGACGCCGTCCAGAAGGTCGCCTGCAGCAAGCGGACCGGGCCCTACCAGCGGGGCGTCGAGCGGTGGCTGAAGCTGAAGGTGGACGGGAAACAGTCGGCCGCCGACTGCCGGGCCATCCGGGCGTTCCAGACCACGTACGGGATCAAGCCGGCCATCGGGTTCGCCGGGCCCGTCACCTGGGCCACCATGCAGCTCATCGGGGCGCAGAAGAACCCCAATGCCGCCGGGAAGTGTCCCGTGCACAGCTACCGCGTCGCCTGTGTCGATCTCGACCGGCAGTTCACCTGGGTGCAGAAGGGGAAGAAGGTCGTCTACGGGCCCGTGCCGATGCGGAGCGGGCGGGCCGGGCACCGGACGAGGACCGGGTCGTTCAAGATCTACTGGAAGCACAAGAACCACTGGTCCACCCTCTACAACTCGCCCATGCCCTATGCCCAGTTCTTCAGCGGCGGGCAGGCCTTCCACGCCGTCTACGGGAGCATCTACACGACCGTCGGATCATGGGGCTGCGTGAATCTGCAGCTCGCGGACGCGCGGAAGCTCTGGGGTGTGCTGAAGACCGGGGACCGCGTGTACGTGTGGGGACGGCGGCTCGGCGCGTAGTCGTCCGGCCGAGGCCTCGGATCCCTTCCGGCACAGCCGTCCGCAGGGGTTGTCCGACCCCTCTGAGACACTGGGGGCGCCATGACTGAGACAGCCACTGCCCCGACCGCGCCCCTGCGGGCCCGCGCCGAGATCGATCTGGCCGCCCTGCGCGCCAATGTGCGGGCCTTGCGTGCCCGCGCGCGGGGAGCGCAGCTCATGGCCGTGGTCAAGTCGGACGCGTACGGCCATGGCGCGGTGCCGTGCGCCCGCGCGGCCGTCGAGGCGGGAGCCGCCTGGCTGGGGACCGCCACACCCGAGGAGGCCCTCGCGCTGCGGAAGGCGGGGCTCGACGGCCGGCTCATGTGCTGGCTGTGGACGCCGGGCGGGCCCTGGCGCGAGGCGATCGAGGCCGGCATCGACGTGTCGCTGAGCGGCATGTGGGCCCTGGAAGAGGTCACCGCGGCGGCACGGGAGGCGGGCATCCCCGCGCGCGTGCAGCTCAAGGCCGACACCGGGCTCGGCAGGAACGGCTGCCAGCCGGGGGAGGACTGGGCGGAACTGGTCGCGAGCGCGCTGCGCGCCGAGGCCGACGGGTTCGTCCGGATCACCGGGCTGTGGTCCCACTTCGCCTGCGCCGACGAACCCGGACATCCCTCCGTCGCCGCCCAGTTGACCCTCTTCCGCGAGATGCTCGCGTACGCCGAGCAGCAGGGCGTCCGCCCGGAGGTGCGGCACATCGCCAACTCCCCGGCCACCCTCACACTCCCCGAGTCCCACTTCGACCTCGTACGGACCGGTATCGCCCTGTACGGCATCTCGCCGAGCCCCGAGGTCGGCACGCCCGCCGACTTCGGACTGCGGCCGGTGATGACGCTCGCGGCGAACATCGCCCTCGTGAAGCGCGTTCCGGGGGGTCACGGCGTCAGTTACGGGCATCACTACATCACCCCGGGCGCCACGACCCTCGGACTCGTGCCGGTCGGGTACGCCGACGGCATCCCGCGGCACGCATCCGGCACCGGGCCCGTCCTGGTCGACGGCAAGTGGCGGACGGTCGCGGGGCGGGTGGCGATGGACCAGTTCGTCGTCGACCTCGGGGGCGACGAACCCCCGGTCGGCACGGAGGCGGTGCTGTTCGGACCCGGCGACCGCGGCGAGCCCACCGCCGAGGACTGGGCGCAGGCCGCGGGCACCATCGCGTACGAGATCGTCACGCGCATCGGAACCCGTGTTCCTCGCGTCTATGTGAATGAGGAACAACCGGGGTAACCGCACTGGGGGCGCCCCGCCAAGGTCAGCAACACCAGCAGTCCGTGCAGTAACACCAGCAGTCCCTTTCGTAACACCAGCACCACCCGACCCAGCGAAGATCAGTCCGGCGAAGAGGAGCGGTACGTGAGCGAGAGCAGTGCGGAGGCCGTCGCAGCCGTAGCCTCCGCCGCGGGGGCGGCCGCCAACTGGCGCAGGGCGACCGGCATCGCGGGCGCCGCGATAGGCGTGGTCGCCGCGGGCGCCGCGGCGGGCGTCGCCATAGAGCGGCTCACCGTCGGACGCGGCATGCGCAGAAAGGCCCGGCTCGCCCTCGACGCGACCGGTCCGTACGGCTCGCTGCGCGGCACACCCGGCAAGGCGTACGCCGACGACGGCACCGAGCTGTACTACGAGGTCGACGACGTCGACCCCGCCGCCGTGCCCGCGCTCGGCCCGCGCCGGCGGCGGCTGTTCGGCCGCAAGGCGCCCGCGCCCGTCACCGTCGTCTTCTGCCACGGCTACTGCCTCAGCCAGGACTCCTGGCACTTCCAGCGCGCGGCCCTCAGGGGCGTCGTACGGACCGTGCACTGGGACCAGCGCAGCCACGGGCGGTCCGGGCGCGGGGTGCGGCAGGTGCAGGACGGGGTGCCGGTCGACATCGAGCAGCTGGGGCGGGACCTGAAGGCCGTCATCGACGCGACCGTGCCCGAGGGGCCGATCGTGCTGGTCGGGCACTCCATGGGCGGGATGACCGTGATGGCCTTCGCCGACCAGTTCCCCGAGCTGATCCGGGACCGGGTCGTCGCCGCCGCCTTCGTCGGTACGTCGTCGGGGCGGCTCGGCGAGGTCAACTTCGGGCTGCCGGTCGCCGGCGTCAACGCGGTGCGCCGGATACTCCCCGGAGTGCTGAAGGCGCTCGGGCAGCAGGCGGCGCTGGTGGAGAAGGGGCGGCGGGCGACCGCAGATCTGTTCGCCGGGATCATCAAGCGGTACTCGTTCGCCTCGAAGGACGTCGACCCGGCCGTCGTACGGTTCGCCGAACGGATGATCGAAGGCACGCCGATCGACGTGGTCGCCGAGTACTACCCGGCATTCGACAACCACGACAAGACCGAGGCCCTGGCCCTCTTCACGGACATGCCGGTGCTGGTGCTGGCGGGGGTGCAGGACATGGTCACGCCCAGCGAGCACAGCGAGGCGATCGCCGATCTGCTGCCGGAGGCCGAACTGGTGCTCGTGCCGGACGCCGGGCACCTGGTGATGCTGGAACACCCGGAAGTGGTCACCGACCGGCTCGCCGACCTCTTCACCCGCGCGGGGGCCGTACCCGCAGGGGCTACCGTGGGGGGCTATGGAAGCACCAGCAGCACCGCACAACCCGGCTGAGACCGAGTCCTCCGTGCCGTCCGTGTCCTCCGTGCCGTCCGTGTCCTCTGTGGAGATCACCGTCACGTCCGCCGAACAGATGCGGGACCTCGGCCGCCGGTTGGCCAAGCTGCTGCGCGCCGGTGATCTCGTGATGCTGAACGGGGAACTCGGCGCCGGCAAGACGACGCTCACCCGCGGGCTGGGCGAGGGCCTGGGCGTGCGCGGGGCCGTGACCTCCCCGACCTTCGTGATCGCCCGTGTGCACCCGTCCCTGGGTGACGGGCCGCCCCTCGTGCACGTCGACGCCTACCGGCTGGGCGGCGGACTCGACGAGATGGAGGACCTCGACCTCGACGTCTCGCTGTCCGACTCCGTGATCGTCGTGGAGTGGGGCGAGGGCAAGGTGGAGGAGCTCACCGACGACCGGCTGAACGTCGTCATCCACCGCGCCGTCGGCGACACGGCGGACGAGGTGCGGCATGTCACGGTCGCCGGGCTCGGCGAGCGGTGGGGGACCGTCGATCTGAGCGTGCTCTCCGCCTGAACACCGGTCGTTTCGCGTGAACGTTCCGACAAGACGTCGGCAAGATATTGCATTCGGCGTCTTGTGCGTGGTCACATGGTATCCAGTTCGTGGTTAGGTCTACCTAACTACGCCCGCCCCCCGCTCCTCAGGAGGCGTCCATGTCGGCCACGGAACGATCTCTGTCGGAACGGGCGGAGACGCTGCCGCGCACGGTGCCCGGAGCGTCCGGGGTGTCCATGCGGGACCTGCTGGCGTCCTGCGCGGCCGCGACGGTGATCTCCACGCCCCCACGCATGCCCGACCCGGAACTCACGGAACGCCCCGAGGCGGCCTGAGCCGACGGCCCGGGGCCGCCCGACCGAACGGCGCGGGTCTGCTTGGCCGACCGGATCGGGCGAGAAGCCCGGGGAGGCTGGTGGTCTCGCTGGGGCTGGTAGGTCTCACGAGGGCTGAAGCGCGTCGCGCCGAGGGGCGGGTCTTCTCACGCAAGGGCCCGGCCGTGTCGTGCCGAGGGGGCGCCTTCTCACGCAAGGGCCCGGCCGTGTCGTGCCGAGGATGGTCTCGCCTCCCGTGTGAAGGGTCCACTCGCCTTTGCCCACGGCGCCGGCTCATCCGCCGAAGCGGGCGAGCCAGTCGGTGTGCTGGGGGGACATCAGGTGCTCGGTCTCGGCCACGGCCTGGGGCCACTGGTCCTCGGGCACGCTCATGGTCAGCGCGGCCCGCTGTGTCTCCAGCCCCTCGCGCACCAGTTCGTGCGCGTACGACAGCGGATGGTGCCGACGGGTCTCCAGCCAGGCGACGCCGGCCGCCGCGGCGGCGGCCAGCAGTCCGCTCAGGTCCCAGTTCGCCGCTATGCCGGTGCTTCTGGCCACCGCGGCCGCGAGGGCCAGCAGGGTCAGTGACGCGGTGAGCGTGGACCAGGCGGTGGCCGAGCGGTGCGCCTGGCCCGCCCGGCCGCCGTACCAGCCGAGCTGGTCGAGGACGCGGTCGCGCAGGTAGATGTCCTTGCGGGCCGCGAACGGCTGGGCGCGTACCGCCCGCATGGCGCGGGTGATCTGCGGATGGCGCGGATCGTGCGGCTGCTGACCGCTCGGCGGGACCCAGGGGATGCCGGGATCGTGGGAGGGTTCCTGCCAGCCGACACGACGTAAGGGGCGCAGCCGCTCCTCCAGCTGCTGGTGGAACAGTCCTTCGGGGTCGGGGACGGCGGAGTGAAACGGTCCGCCGTGGACCATGTACTGCCAGGCCAGCGACTTCACGGTCTCGGCGGCGTCGCGGTGTGCCTGCCAGTGGGCCCGTGCGCGACGCCGGCGGATGACGACGCCGGCGATCACCGTGAGGCCGTACAGCAGGGCGGACAGGGCGGTGAGGGCGTGGCTGTTGAAGCGGTCGGCCAGGGTGGCGCAGCCGGTGGCCACGAGCAGCAGTGCCAGCTCGGTCCTGGTCGCGCGGAACGATTCGCTCTGACGGTTCAGCGCCCAGCGGTCGTTGGAGCGGAACAACGGTGGCAGATCGTCGTCTCCTATCCTCGCGCCCGGCCCCGGAACGTTCTGTCCGGGAGTGGTTGTGGCCGCCATGCGTCACCTCGCCAAGAAGAGGGGAAGACTCATGGTGACTTGGGGCCGCACGGGTGCCAACACCGCGTCGCGCAGGAGGGCTTGGCAGTGCTGACCAGATCGAACCGCACACGGGCGCCAGGGGTTCCACGCATGCTGGCCCTGCTTTGATCTATGTGCTTCCCTGGGACGAGAACCGAACAGCACCACTCCGTCCGCAACTTGGCATACGGAGTGCTGAGTTGTGTCCTGACGCAGGTCCACATCCGTGAGTCCGGGGCCACGCCCGGACCTCCGCGGTTCGAGCGAGCACGGGGGGTCCATGGAGACGTCGTCGAGTGACCTGAAGTCCGATGTGTTGAACCTGAGCGGTCGCATGGCCGTAGAACTGGACAAACTGCCTGAGAAGGCTGTGGAGCAGGCGTTGGCGAGAGTGCTGCGGGACACCCTGGACTGCCGCACGCAGAAGGTGCCCATGTTCGACTCGTCGCTCTGAGGGGCGCGTGGACAGCCGGCGATGGACCGGGGGCAGGGAGGTGGCACGTGCGCGACGCGGACCCTTTCGTCGAGTGGGTCGTCAAAGTGGCTCAGCCGTGCAACCTGGCGTGCGACCACTGCTACGTGTATGAGCTGCGCGATGCGACCTGGCGGCACAAACCGTCCGTGATGGCCCCCACGACGGCCGACCGACTGGCCGGGCGCATAGCCGAACATGCCCGGCACCACGCCTTGCGCCGGGTCCGGGTGACTCTGCACGGGGGCGAGCCGTTGCTCGCCGGACGCACCCGAATAGAACGCCTCCTGTCAGTTTTGAGACAGGAGCTGCGCGGCACGGCCGACTGTGATATTTCGGTGCAGAGCAATGCGACTCTTCTGAACCCTCATTGGATGGAACTGTTCCGCCGACACGGGGTGTCGGTAGGCGTGTCTCTTGATGGCGGTCGTGAGGCCAACGATCGTCACAGGCGTGCGAAGAACGGACGGAGCAGCTACGACGCTGTCCGGAGGGGGTTGGAACTCTTGCGGAGGCCCGAGAACGAGGCGCTGTTCGCGGGCCTGTTGTGCACGGTCGACATCGCAAGTCCGCCGGTGCAGGTCTTCGAGGCGCTGCTCGCGCATGAGCCGCCCGTGGTCAACTTCCTGTTGCCACATGCCACTTGGGAGCACCCGCCACCGGGGCACGACCCGGATCGAACGCCGTATGCGAACTGGCTCCTCGCCGTGTTCGAACGGTGGTACACGGCACCGCGTCAGGAGACCCGGATCCGCCTCTTCGAGAACATCATGGACCTCGCTCTCGGCGGTGACGTCCGGTCGGAGAGCGTGGGACTGGCCGATACGGACTTCCTTGTCGTCGAGAGCGACGGGTCCATCGAGTTATCCGACTCGTTGAAGGCCACGCGGGACGGCGGCGCCGCGACCGGGCTGGACATCTTCGCCCACGACTTCGACACCGCCGCCCGGCATCCCGTGGTGGCCGACGCCCGGCGCGGCGGCCTGTCGTCCCTCGCCGAGGAGTGCCGTGGCTGTGATGTCGTCCGTCTGTGCGGCGGCGGACTGCGCGCCCACCGCTTCCACCCGGACAGCGGCTTCGCCAACCCCAGCGTCTACTGCGCCGATCTGCGCCTGCTCACCACCACGATCCGGGATCGCGTCCTCGCCGACGTCGCCCTGCTCAGGAGCGTGTCATGACGGCCCCGGCCGCGCTGCGGATGTCGGCCGAGGACTTCGCGAGCCTGGCCGCCTGTCAGCCCTCTCCGGCGGCGCTGCGAGTGCTGCGGGACGGGCAGGTCTCCAGACGCCTGTTGCTGCTGAAGTGCGTCGCCGACGCGGTCCGCGACGGTGCGCCGGAGTTCTGGGCCTCCCACGGGGCGGCCGCCTGGGAACTGTGCACCCGCGCCCGCAGAGCGGACGTCCTGGCCTTCGAGGACGTACTGCTCCACCCTCACGTCGGCGTCTGGCTGGGCCGCTGCCTGCGGGCTCTGAGCGGTCCGCGCCCGGCCCTCGGCGCGGGCACCGACTTCGCCCGCATGGGGGGCCTGGCTGCGGCCGCCGCGTTACGTGCCGGACTGCGCCCGCACCTTGCCCTCCCCGCACCCGGTGCGCTGCTCTGGCTGCCCACCCTGGGGGACGTCCCGCTCTCACCGGGACGGACACAGGCGCGGCTGCGAGGCGATGTCATCGAGTGGGACGGCGGGTCCCCGGTCGCCGTGCCGGAGCGGGGGGAAGCAGCCGCCCACGGCGACGCGTGGTGCGTACCGCGGCGTCTGACGGCACGGCCCCTCGGCGGCGCCCCGACGTTGTCGGTGGTGCTGGAGGACAGCGATCCCTACCGGGACGCGCACGGTCATCCGGTGGACGGCCGGCAGACGACCGGGCAACTGCGCTCGTGGCAGGAGTCGGTGGCGTCGGCCTGGGACGTCGTGACCCGTCTGGTCCCCGAACGCTCGTCCGCCTGCGCGGAGTTGTGGACGGCGCTGGTGCCCCTGCGGCCCTCGTGGGCCGGTCTGGGCGTGAGTTCCTCGGCACGAGAGGCGTACGGGGCGATCGCCGCCTCCTTCACCGCCGACCCGGTGCGACTGGCGGAGACCGTGGTGCACGAGACCTCCCACATCGCTTACGGGGCTCTGGCCGACCTTACGGATCTCACGGACCCGGACGACCGCACCCTGCACAGGGTCGGCTGGCGGGAGGACGCCCGCCCGGTCGCCTCCGTCCTCACGGGCACACACGCCCATCTCTCGCTGCTGGAGTTCTGGCGCCGCCGCCGTCGGGAACTGACCGGCGAGCAGGCCCGCCGCGCGAGTGCCCGGCTGGACCACTACGGCCGTCACGTGGCCGCCGCTCTGCAGCTCCTCCAGGTCCATCCGGCACTGACGCCCATCGGTGCGCGTTTCGTGGGGATCATGGCGGAAGAGGCGGCACGCTGCGATTTCCCCGTACGTCCGCTGCCCGCCACTCGTCCCACTGCGACGTCACACGTTCGAGTGGCATCCCGGGCGGGACAGCACCGTGTCCGCAGGCACGCGGCACCCACCGCTGCACAGGCGGCCGCGGATCTGGCATGCCGCACCGCCGGGCGCGGCGGGAAGACGTCCGACGACACGACACCGGGGGCGGGCTGATATGAGGGTGCGGTGGCACGGCGGGGACGCGGCGGCGCGGCCGGGTACGGCGCACGCACGACGGATGGCGGGAAGGCACGGAGCCCTCTGTCGCGTCCGCCCGGGCCCACCAGCAGATTTTCGTCATGTCCGAAACAAACAACGACACGGTGCCACCCCTGGTGACGCGCCCCGGGAGCCATCGTGAGCCATTTCTATCTGAGCCACGTCCGCACCGTCGACGAGGAGTGGGTCGCGTCGTTCTTCCACGACCTGTGCCTGGTCGTCGGTGAGCGCACCGGCCGCCCCGCGGAGGCCGTGGGTGTCCGCGGGGAGCCGCAGTCGCCCGATGTCTCGGTGGATCTGCTCGGCCGGTCCACGGTTCTGGTCGCGCTGCTCTCGCCCCGCTACTTCAGCCAGTCGTACTGCCTCGCCGAGTGGTCCTACTTCCAGCGGCGCCTCAACGTGCACCGGTCCAGGACCGGCCGCAGCGCCGACGCGGTCATCCCGGTCATGTGGGAGCCCGACCCCGCGCACCCGCTGGACGCCATCGCCCCTTACCCACCCCTGCGCGTCCGGTCGGAGGCCTACAAGCGCGACGGACTGCTGCATCTGCTGCGGCTGAAGGCGCGTTACGGGCCGGCGTACGAGGAGGTGCTGAAGGCGGTCGCCGACCGGATCGTCGCGGCCGCGGAACTCCTTCCCGAGGTGCACGGGTTCGACGCGGCCGGCACTCACGCGCCCGTCGGCGCGTCCGCCCCGGCCGGCGGTCAGACCGTCAGCTTCGTCATGGCCGCCATGGGCGAGCAGGACGCCCCCGATGAGCGGCACTCACGTCAGTACTACGGGAAGACTGCCCTGCAGTGGTCCCCCTACGCCCCGGGGGAACACGAGGCGCTGGTCTCCCTGGTGAAGAACACCGCCACCGCGCTGGACTTCAGCGCGACCGTGCTGCCGCTGGACGAGGAGACCGTCGACCGGATCAGCCGGGAGCGGGACCCCGAACAGCTCGTGGTGCTGCTGGTGGACGCCTGGGTGGCCATGCTGGGGGAGAAGCACCGGCTCCTCGCCGCCGTCGACGAACGCAATCCCGAGGCGACCACGGCGCTCGAGCCAAGGGCCCGCGACGACACCGAGTCGGCCGAACGGGCGGTCACCCTCGACGAACTGCTGGACCGCACGCTGCCCCTGATGCGCGGCCGGCACAGCGAGTACGAGCGCTGGGGGCTGCCGGACGCGGAGAGCTTCACCTCCTCCCTGCGCAAGGTGCTCGTCCGCCTGCAGAACGAGGCGCTCAAGTCATCGGTGGAAGCCGTCCCGCCGCCGGCGACGTCGGCCGACGGTCCTCTTACGTTTCCCCTGCTCGGAAGGTACTCGTCATGACGTTCGACTCGGGTGACGCCGGCACCCGCGAGTCCGGCACCATCGTCACGTTCTACTCCTTCAAGGGTGGGACGGGCCGCACCATGGCACTGGCGAACGTGGCGTGGATCCTGGCCAGCAACGGCAAGCGGGTGCTCGCCATGGACTGGGACCTGGAGGCGCCGGGCCTGCACCGCTACTTCGCGCCTTTCCTCGGCGACCCGGAGCTCGACTCCACCCCCGGTGTCATCGACCTCATCCGCGGCTTCGACATGGCCAGGCCCCGGCCGGCCGGCGGCGACTACAGCCAGCAGGCGCGGGTGGAGCGGTTCGCCTCGACCCTGGCCCTGAGCTTCGACAGCGGTGGCTACGTCGACTTCATCTCCCCGGGACGCAAGACCCCCGAGTACTCCGAGATGATCAACACCTACGACTGGAAGGGCTTCTACGAGCAGCGTGACGGCGCGGCCTTCCTGCGCGCCCTGCGCGAGGACATGCGGCGCAACTACGACTACGCCCTGATCGACAGCCGCACGGGCTGGAGCGACACCTCGGGCATCACCACGGTGCTGATGCCGGACGTCCTCATCAACTGCTTCACGCTCAACACCCAGTCGGTGGACGGCAGCGCCAGCGTGGCCGCGGACGTCCGGCGGGCCGCCCCGCACGTGCGGATTCTCCCCGTGCCCATGCGGGTGGAGGACGCCGAGCAGGAGAAGCTCGCGGTGAGCCGGGGCCATGCGCGCCGGCGCTTCCAGGAGTTCCTCAAGGACACGCCGCGGGCGGCCGACCCCGATGCCTACTGGGGAGCGGTGGAGATCCCGTACAAGCCGTTCTTCGCCTACGAGGAGGTCCTGGCCACCGTCGCGGACACGCCGCGCCAGCCCGCCTCCCTGCTCGGTGCCTACGAACGCCTCACCTCGGTGATCACAGACGGGCAGATCGCAGCGCTGCAGCCGGTGAGGGAGTCGGTGCGCCGGCAGATGCTGGCCCGCTTCCAGCGGGTGCCGGTACCCGGCGGGCGTCTCGTGCCCCGGGTGAGGGTCGACTTCGCGCTGCGCGACGGCGCCTGGGCGGAGTGGATCGCGGCTCAGCTGCAGTCCGCCGGAATCGCCGTGACGCTGCGCGGAAGCAGCCCATCCATGCCCCCGGCCGGCGGTTCCGCCGACGGGGCCGACGTGGTCATCGCCCTGTTGTCACCCGACTTCGCCACCACGCCGGTCGCCGACGAGGTGCGCGCCCTGGTGGCGGCCCCCGAAGGACCGAAGATCATCGGGCTGCGGACCCGCGAGCACCAACCCGAGCCGGTGCTGCGGGGACTCCCGGGATTCACGCTGGTGGACACGTCGGCCGAGCAGGTTCTCGCCAAGGTGTTCGCCCTGCTGGAACTCGAGGCACCCGGCTCCGCGCTGAGCGAGGGCATCACCTATCCGGGTCAGGCCCCGCGGATCTTCAACGTGCCGCACCGGAACAACGGCTTCACCGGCCGTGACGTACAACTGGACCGTCTGCGGTCCGAGTTGAGCACGGAGTCGTTGCGTCGGGACACCCCGGTCGGCAAGGTCTTCCTCTACGGCCTCGGTGGCATCGGCAAGACCCAGATCGCGCAGGAGTATGTGCACCGGTACGGTTCCCAGTACGACCTCGTGCACTGGATCCCGGCCGAACAGCCGAACCGGATCCCGCAGCTCCTCGCGGAACTCGGCCTCCAGCTGGAAATTCCGGGCGACACGGTCGACGAACGTGCCCGAGCGACGATGGCGGCGCTGAAAAACGGCGATCATGGTCGCTGGCTACTGGTCTTCGACAACGTGACCGACGGCCAGGACACGGACGGCATGAGTCAGCACAGGAACCAGGGAGACGCGACGGTGGAACGGTACCTTCCCGCCGAGGGGCCGGGACACGTCATCCTCACCGCCAGGCGCTCCCCCCATGAGGAGAATCAACCCGCGCTGGAAGTCGACGCCTTCAGCAGGCCCGAGAGCATCGCCCTGTTGCGACGCAGGGTGGACGGGCTGTCGGTCGAGGACGCCGACCGGATCGCCGAGACCCTCGGAGACTTCCCGATGGCCATGGAGATCGCCGCGGCCTGGCTGAGCCAGACGGCCATGCCCCTGGACACGTACCTCGAACGGGTCAGGACGCAGGTCAGTGCGGCGCTCAGTGGGTCGGAGAGCAGCGGGGACAGCCAGCAGGGGTCCCTTCTCGCAGTCTGGCGGCTGACCGTCGACCGGCTCGGCAACGAGCGGCCCGCAGCGGTCCGGCTCCTCGAACTGTGCTCCTTCTTCTCCCCCGAGCCCATCGCCCAGTCCCTGCTCTACAGCGACACCATGCGCAACCGTCTCGCCGAGGAGACCGGTGACGAATCGGTGCTCGACCCCATGGTGATGGGGCAGGTGATCCGGACCCTCGGACGGTGGGCGCTGGCCACGGTCGACCAGCCGAGCAGCTCCATCCAGGTCCACCGGCTGGTCCAGGCCGCGGTCCGCGAATGGCTGGACCCCGAGCGGGAGAAGGAGACACGGCGCCAGGCGCAGCTCGTGCTGGCAGGAGCACTGCCCTCGGCGGCCTCCCCGGAGGACCATCCGACGGTCCAGCAGAGGTTCGCAGAGCTGCTGCCCCACCTGGAACCCTCCGGGGCGCTCCACAACACCGACGCGCGTGTGTGTGAGTGGGTCATCCGTCAGGTACGCAACCAGGGGCGGATCGGCGACCACCGGGCCGCCGCCGCGCTCGGGCAGAAGGCACTCGAGATCTGGAACGAGTCCCTGGGCGCGGACCATCACCTCACCCTGCGCCTGGCCGCCCAGGTGGCGAACCCCCTGCGCTACCTGGGCCGCTACGAGGAAGCCCACGCACTGGACGCCGACACCCTGAGGCGCCAGCGCGAGCAACTGGGCGAGGACGACGGCTACACGCTGATGACGGCCCGCAATTACGGCGCCGACCTGCGCAGCCTCGGCCGCTACCAGGAGGCGTACGACGAGGACAGCCGGACGCACGAGCTCTACCTGAACAGTCCGCACTTCGGCCCCGACCACGAGGACACGCTGCGCGCCGCGAACGGTCTCGGTGTCTCGCTCGTTCTGTCCGGCAACCCCTCCCAGGCATTGGAGCGCGCGACCGAGACCTATCAGCGGTCCCGGCAGGCGCTCGGGCTGTCGCACAAGCTCACCTGGACCCCGTTCGCGACCAACGTGGCACTGGACCGCAGGGAGACCGGAGACTACCAGGGCTCCCTCGACCTGCTCTTCGAGATCCGCAAGCGGCTCGTCAAACTCCTCAAGGACGAGCAGGCGGACGACGTGCTGCGCACGGACGCCTCCCTCGCGGTGACGCAGCGCCGCATGGGCAACTACGCCGAGGCCGAGGCCCTGACGCGGTCCACCCTGAACGTCTACCGGCAGCGGTACGGCGAGGGGCACCCCGACACCATGTCGTGCACGGCCAACCTCGCCTGCGACCTGCTCGCCCTGTCCTATCTGGACCCGGTCCGCGGCTCGGAGGCCGTCGACCTCGGGAAGCAGAACTTCGAGCGTTACCGTGAGCGCCTCGGCCAGGAGCACCCCTTCACCCTGGCGGCCGCGTCCAACCTGATCGCCATCCTCAGGAGCAGGGAGGACACCGAACGCGCGAGGGAACTCGCCGACAAGACCCTTCCGCTCCTCGTCGAGCGCCTCGGCGCCACCCACCCCGCCACCGTCGCCTGCCGGGCCAACCGGGCCGGCGTGCTGTCCGCGCTGGGCCGGCACGTGGAGGCGCTGGGCGAGGACGAGGTGGCCCGCGACGCCTACCGCGCCCTCTACCGCAACCACCACCCCAGGGTGTTGTGCGCGGACTACAACGTCGCCCTCGACCGCACCCTGATCGGCGACGACGAGGGCCCAGGGGAACTCGGCAGGGCGACCCAGGCCGCCGAGCGGGAGTTCGGGCCGGAGCACCCCACGGTGCGGATGATGAACGCGCGCAAGCGCATCGACTTCGACCTGGAGATGCCTCCTACCTGATCCGACGCCGATGCGGCAGCCGCCCCGGTCCCGTGCCGGGGCGGTCAGTTGCTCAGGGACGTGCCGTACTTGCGGACGAACCGCCGCACCGTGCGGTTCATCTCCTCCTCGCGCCAGGCGGGCAGGCCGTCCAGCCGGGTGTGCGCACCGGTCGCGCCGAGGAGTTCGCCGTCCACCACGAAGAGGAAGAGCAGGCCCACCGGGTACGCCGAGTCGAGCGCTCTGACCAGGTCCGGGTCCGGGGCGTGCGGGACGATCACGACCAGCGGGCCGAAGTCCTGCTCGTGCTCGCGGAGCATCTCCTCGTCCTCGATGTCGAACTCCCTGAGCAGCTCCTCCCCGATGTGCTCCACCAGGTCCCCCAGCACCCCGGCGCCCGCGCTGAGTGTGACGACCAGGTGGTCCCAGGGCAGCGGCTGTTCGCTGGCCCGGTGGACGTACCGGCGTGCCGTCTCCGTGGACCGCGCGGGCAATACCGCGACCCGCGGGGAGCCGTCGCCGGCCACTCCGCGGATGCGGTCCGCCTCCATCGCCGGCACCCGGGCGTGGGTCACGCTCAGCTGGATCAGTTCGCGTGAGGCGTCCGGACCGGACAGGGGCAGCAGTTCGGTGAGGGCGGCGCGCAGCGGGTCGGCCTGCGGCTCGCTCGGCCGTTCCGTCAGCAGGCCCGAGGCGAGCCGGTGACGCATCAGCAGGGACAGCATCTCGACCGGGACCCCCAACAGCGCGCCGGCCCGGCTCAGGCTCTCCGCGTCCACCTCGCGCAGATGGTGCACGACCCGGTGGTGCACCTTGGCCCCGCTCAACTCGGCCCGCATCAGCTCAAGTTGGGGGCGTATGACACGGCGTACGGAATCGAGGTCGTCGCCGCCCGGCCACTCCACCAGCTGGCGCCTGTTCGGATTGAGGGATCCGAGGCCGCTCCTCTCCAGCGCTTCGAGGGTCACCTCCGGCAGCATCAACAGGATCACCGGGAAGCCGTCGTGCCGGTTGCGCAGTTCCGCCATGGCCAGTTCGTTCTGCACGTGCTCGGATCGCAGGGCGTGGCTGGAGACGATCAGCAGCATGCCGTGCGCGCTGCCCATGCCGTCGGATATGGCCTCCATCCAGTCCTGTCCCGGCACCAGGGACTCCCGGTCCACCACGATGGGTTCGCAGCCCTCCTGGTACAGCAGTTCCTCCATGGCGCGACGGGCCGGCCAGCAACTGCAGGTGCAGTCCAGGGGTTCGCTGCGGCTGAGGAAGACGTGAGGGGCGGGCATGGGACTCCTCGTAAGGGACCGGGTCGGGTCAGCGGGCGGGCGGGGCGAAGGGGTCCGTGTCCTCCGGGGGTGGATGGGCGTCCTTGCGGACGCGGAACCAGCGGGTGCGGCCGGGGCCCAGGCCGACGGTGAACGCGCCGTCGGCGGACGGCCGCAGGACCGCCGGTCCGTCGGGTGGGGGATCGGGGACGTCCCGGGCGATCTCGGTCAGCTCGGTCCGTTCGGTGGTGTCCGGCAGCGAGATCCGGGCGGTGACCGGTTCGTCGGCCGTGTTGGTCAGGCACAGGACGCTCTGCCCGGCGTGGTCGCGGCGGACGGCGGTCACCGCCTCGGCGCCGGTGGGCACGGACTCGACCGTGCCGTGGCGCAGGGCGAGTTGGGCGGCGCGGGCCGCGAGGAGCGGACGTAACCCGGGGGAGGTCAGGGACGAGGCCGGGACCTCGTGGCAGCCCGGGAGGGCCAGGAGGAGACAGGTCCGGGGGCTCGGCGGGGCGTCCGGGAGGGTCCAGGTGCCGTATGAGGTGGGCGGCGTGGTCGGGGGCGGGCCGAGGGTGAGGTGCGCGGTGCCCAGTGCGGGGTCGGGGGTGCCGTCCGTGACGAGCGCCGACTCCGGGTAGGCGTCCAGGAGATGGCGGAAACGGGTGAGGAGGGAGGCCGGCCAGCGGTCGGCTTCGCGGAGCCTGAGTCCGTCGACCGGCTCCTCCAGTAGGTCGTAGGCCCGCCTGAGCAGCTCGCCGTGGGCGGAGTCCCCGTGCGCAGGCGCCAGTTCGGCCAGCACGCGCAGCCCCTCCTGCCGGGCCCGGGTCAGCAGCGCGGTGAAATCCTCCGAGCCGGGCGGGAGGGAGGCGGGCAGGCAGACGTGCCCGATGCCCCAGCGGCGGATCCCGGGCGGGATGGCTGGGGTGCGCGCGGGCAGGACCACTCCGAGGCTGTCCCGGAGCCAGTCGGGGGCAGCCGGGTCGGGTGGCGGCGGCATCGGTCCCGGGGTGAGCAGATGGGTCCGCCCGTTCTCCGCGCGGATCTCCACCTCGCCGCCGTGCCCCGACAGCAGGAGCAGTTCGCCGGTCGCCGGATGGACCTCCCGTACCCGGAAGGGCACGGGCACCGCCGTGACCGGGCCGCCCCCGGGCCAGTCCAGGCGCAGCAGCCGGTCACCGCCGTCCGCGGCGACGACCAGCCCCGCCTCCGCGAGCAATGCCAGGGAGACGGCGGGCGCCGGCAGCCTGCCCAGCACGGTGACGGCAGCCGCCGGGCCGCCCTCCGCCGTCCCGTGCACCCGCCCGTCCGCCGTGGCCCACACCACCGCCCCGGACCGGGGGTCTCCGCCCAGCGCGGTGACCTCCGGGCCCGGCAGCCACCGCACGGTCCTCGCCTCCGGGGGCGCGGTCAGATGGTGGACCGTCACGCCGCCCTCGGCGTCCGCCGCGGCGACCAGGCCGGCCCACACCGAGCACCACAGCCGCAGCACCGGCGCCGGATGCGACAGCGTGCCCAGGATCCGGCCGGGGTCCCCGTCGTCGACGAGGAGCACCTCGTTCCCCCTGGCCAGGCACAGCACGCCCCGATCGGCCGTCCGGGACCAGCCCACCGCCGCCGGCCGCACCGCCAGCGGATGCAGGACGGCGTCGGCGGTCCCGTCGACCGCCGTCGTCACCACGTGCAGCCCCTTGTCGCCGACCACCGCCGTGGCAGGAGGCCCCGCGTCCGCGACGGCGAGCAGCTGCGGCTCGGCGGGCAGATCGACCGAGAGGACGGACTCGCCGTCGTCGAGACGGAGCACGGTACGGCCGTCCGCGGTCGTCGCGAGGGCGGCCCGGTGGCCGGCCCGGGCACACAGCAGCGTGCCGCCCAGCTCCGCCTGTGCGGCCAGCACGGTTCCGTCCGCGCGGGCCTCGGCGGCCACGCCCACGCCGAGGGTGGTGTGCTCGCCGTCGTACAGGTCCAGGTCGTGCCAGGCGGCCCCCGGCAGCGCGCCGCGCAGCCGCAGCCGCACCCGGCCCGCCCCGCTCGCGCCGAGGACCAGGGCGTCGCGCTCCGGGGGGCGGCTCAGGGTCAGGCCGTCCGGCTCGGCCCGGACGCCGATGTCCACCTCGGTGTGGACCAGCGTCCGTACCGTCCGTATCTCCTCGGCGTCGGCCCGGCTCACCAGGCCCGGTGGCGGCTCCATGCCCAGCCGCTCCGCCGCCATCACCCGCAGCCGCCAGGCCGGCAGCGACTCCCGTACGGCCTCCGGCAGCCGGGGCAGGAAGTGCAGGATCCAGCGACTGGCCTCGGCGGCGGCGGTGCCCTCAGCGAGCACCTGCCGGAAGAGGGGGGTGAGGGTGCGTTCGACCTCGGCCTCGGCGGGCGGCGGGCCGATGGTCGCCGTCCACAGCAGTTCCTCGAAACCGCGTACGAGGGGTGGTGCGCAGCGATGCGCCGAGAGGGTGAAGTCGCGGACCGAGCCGAGCAGATGGGGGTCGTGGACGTACAGCTCCTGCCGCAGCGCCGTGCTCACCTCCGGGTACAGCACCAGGGCACGGCTGTCGGCGGCCTCCACCAGCGGCGAGAAGGAGAGCCTGGCCTCCAGACCGGTAGCGCTGTCCGGGGCGAACCGGAGCCGGGCGCCGCGCAGGAAGTACGGCTCCGCCTGCGCGGCCAGGCACAGCGAGCGGGCCAGCCGCACCACGTCGGGCTGATGCCGGCGCTGCTCCGCGATCAGCCGGAACGCGCCACTGCGTTCGGGCGCCGCCGTCATCGGGGCCGTCCCGCCCGGCGCGGATCCTGGCGGGCCGCCGTCTGGGCGAACCGTACGGACACCCGGCGGTCCAGCGGGATCAGAGCGACCGTCCGTCGCACGGCGGCCGGGTACTCCTCCGCCGGGTAGGGGGTGAGACAGACGACGGAGGTGCCCGCCTCGCGCAGCCGCCGCAGATACGGCAGCCAGCCGGCCGGCGAGGAGTGGTGCCGGCCGGGCAGCGGCGGCTGCAGATGCCCGAGGTCGGACAGCAGGATCACCGGCTGCCCGTGCGGCGGCACCGGGTGGGGGTCCCAGGTACGGCCCCGGTCACGGCTGACGCCCCGGGTGATGCGCAGGTCCAGCACGCGCAGCCCGCCCGGTGGCAGGATCCGGGCCGCGAGCCGGGCCGCCCATTCCTGGTCGTGCCGGAAGGGGCGCATCGACTCACCGCGGTCGATCAGCAGCAGCGCCCCGCCCCGGGTCGTGGGCCGGCGCCGGTAGGGCACCCGCTGCCGGGCGACCCGGCCGCCCGCGAGACCCCGTACGACGAGGTCCACGAGCCGGACGTGGTCGACGGCCCGTCCCGTCCGGTAGGTGCTGGCCACCGCGAGGAAGATCGCCCGCTCGGTCTGCGGGTTCCACGGCGAGGCGGGCAGCGGTGGGGCCGTGGCCCAGGGCACGTCGAACGCCTCGGTGTGGCCGAGCAGCGTCTCGGCGTCGTCGTCCCCGGGGTCGGGTGCGACGCCCTCGCGCCACAGCTCTCGGCCCGCCTCCGCGTCCGGTGCCGGCCGTGCGGCGCGCACCAGGAGCAGCGAACCGCCCGTGTGCGGGCGGGGGTCCGGTTCGGGCAGCCGTCCCGGCGCCGTCGGGGGGTCGGCTGCGGAACCCCGCCCGGGACCGGGCCGCGAGGGCGCGGTGCCTGCCGTCGCATCGGGCTTGCCCGTCCGGCCCGGCGGGTCGCTGCTGCGGGCCGTCGTGCCGTCGCCGCCGCGCGGTGGCCGTGGTGGTGGCGCCGCGGCTCGGCCCCGGTCGGCGGGCGCCTCTGCCATGGGCGCGGCTCGCGTGGGCGCTTCTCCCGTGGGCGCGGACGGGGCACGGCTCGCGGAGGGCAGCGCGAGGCCCATGGCCCTGGCCAGCGTGGTCATGCCGGCCGGATCGGACACCCCCAGGACGCGGGCCGCGCGCAGCAGATCCCCCAGATGGGCCGGGCCCGGGCTCATGCGTGGGCGGAGGTGTCGGGCGTGCCCTTCACCATGGCGAGGTCCGCGACGGCCCGCCACTCCGGGGAGTCGGCCGTCAGGGCCATCTGGTGGCAGGCCCGCAGCGTGTCCAGGAACTCGGCGGTGCTCGCCGCCGGCCGCGCCGCCACCGACTCGCTCTCGAACATCTCGGCCAACTCCAGGGTGAGCGCCTCGTCGTAGTCGTCCCCCATGTGCAACCGGGCGACCTTCAAAAGGTGTTCGCGGTCCGGCGACTCCAGCTTCAGCAGGATGCAGCGGCGCAGGAAAGCGGCGGACAGCTCCCGCTCCTCGTTGCTCGTGATCACCACCAGTGGCGCCCCCGCGCTCTCGGCCGCCGTCACCATCCGCCGGTCCGGGCCCATGAACCGGAGGTTGTTGAGCGGATCGAGCAGGGCGTCCGGGACATCGGGGTCGGCCTTGTCGATCTCGTCGATCAGGACCACCGCGGGCCGGTCGCGCAAGGTCGGCGGGCAGTGTTCGTCCATGGCCGGGTCGAGCGCCTTCCACAGCGGGCCCGGCCGGACGTAGGACCGTGAACCGGCGCCCTTGAGCCGGCCCAGCGTGGCGTCGTTGAGCTGGCGAAACGCCTCCTCGCGCCAGAGCAGGTCGTGCGGTTCGGTGCGAGCGGTGACCACTTCGGCGTAGTAGCGCAGACGCATCAGCCGTGCCACGTTCGGCGCCAGGGTCGACTTGCCCGAGCCGGGCGGGCCGAGCACCAGCAATGGACGGCCGGACGCCAGGGCGACGTTGACGGCCAGGACGGTCCGGTCGTCGAAGAGGTACACCTGGTCGTCGAGGCGGGCCGTGTCGCGCGGTGGTACGCGGATGACCTCCGCGGGCCGCTCCGACTCCCCGGCCGGGTCGAAAAGCTTGATCAAGCCTACTGTCCCCCTTGTCGGACCAGACGTCGGACCAGATGTCGCCCAGACGTCGAATCACGTGTTGGATCACCTGCCGGACACATGGCGGAGCACTTCTCGGATCACATGTCGGCGCGGATCTCCGGCCTACCCCGTTGCTCTCTTCCCCATGGCACGCGCGGCCAGTACTCAGACGACCAATCTGTCCGGCCTCGCGGGTGGGTGACGAAGCATCAGCTCACTGACCGGCGCCGTATCCGCACCTCCGGGAAGCCGGTGGGCGCCGTCGGCTCGGGCGCGAGCACGCGCCGGACCCCCGTCGTCACGTCCACCCGGCTCAGCCAGGGCGCCCGGTGCAGGCCCTCCGGCAACGGCAGGTCCGGCCACGGATCGATGTCGAGGAACATGACCGGCGAGGACTCGAGCGCGGTCAGATCCAGCAGGTTCGGGCAGCGCAGTATCCGAACCGACCGCAGCGACCGGCACCCGGTCAGTGCGGGCAGGGCGACGAGCTCCGGGTCGTCGGTGAGGACCAGTGAGCGCAGCCCGGGCAGCCGCGGCAGCACCTCGGCCAGTCCGTCGACCCGGCCCGAGCAGCACAGTTCGGGCACGGGGGTGCCGGCCCGCAGCAGCGCGCGCACCTGAGCGGACGACCGGACGCGCACCCGCCGCTCCGCAGGCCGGGGACGGGGGCCGAGGGCCGAGAGCCGCCGGGGCGGCCGTCCCGGCTGCGCCAGCACACTGCGGGCGGTGCCCTGGTCCGACTCGGCGGCCCGCAACTCGTCCAGGAGTTCGTGGAGTTCGGGGGAGGGGTGGCTACCGAGCAGTTCGTCGCGACTCGTGCCCGGCGCGTGGGCCAGGTGGTGGGCGGCCAGGAAGGTCCTGACCTCGGGGCCCGGGAAGGCCACGGTGTCCGGGCCGGGGCGGAACACCACGCCCGCCCGGTCCGCGAGCGCGGCCAGCAGCCGCTCGGGCGAGGCCGCGTCGGAGGCGCCGGGGTCGCGCAGCGCGCTCAGCGCGGTCCGCAGCGGCACCCGCGAGGCGTCCACGCCGAGCGTGGCGACGGCCAGTCTGCCGGAGGCCGCCCGCAGGACACTGTCCGGCACCTGGCGCGCGGCGAGGCCGGGCACGGCCGGGTCGGACGAGCCGGCCGGTTCCTCCGAGGCCCGCCGCCAGGCCGCCGAGACACCGGCCCGCAGCAGCCGGTGCCGGGCGACCGGCATCGGCCGCCCGGGCCGGCGCACCGCCCGCAGCAGCGCCGGGACGGCGGCCGGGCGGCGGGCGACGCCGACGAGCAGCGGATCGGTGGCGAACCGGTCGGTGAGGAGCGCCCGGGCCTGCCGGTCCTCGGGAGTCGCCGTCGTGAGGGAGGCGAGCAGGGTGTGGACGCCGTCGGGGGACAGGGGCCGCAGCCCGACGACCCGGAAGGCGTCCCCGAGGCGGGCCCAGGGCACCCCGGTGCCGTTCGTGGCGATGACACACGGCGCCTGGGGGTGGGCGTCGAGCAGGCGCAGCAGGTGGTCCCACACGGCGGCGCGGTTGCCCTCGGGCACCGCGTCCAGGTCGTCCACGGCCAGGAAGGCCCGCCCGGACCGCAGTTGCCGGGCCACCCAGCCCGCCGGTTCCTGCGGGGCGGCCAGCGGGGCGAGCGTGGGCACCATGCCGTCCAGCCGGGGCAGCGCCCCCGAGCGCGCCGACAGCACGAGCGGCGTCCGGCAGCCCCAGGGCGCCCGGCCTGCACCCGCCGGTCCCCGTCCCGGGTCGTCCAGCGCCTGTGCGGCGAGCCGCGCCAGCTCGGTGCTGTGGCCGGCCCCCGTGGGACCGACGAGCAGGATGCGCCGCCCCAGCTCCGGCAGCAGCTCCGCGGGGACGTCACGGTCCGGCTCCGGCGCGCCCCGGCCGGCGCGGACGCCGAGGGTGCGGGCCACCGGCATCGCGGGCAGGGCCGGTGCCACCTCCTTGCGGAACTGCTCGGTGAAGGACCCGTCGTCGGACGCCAGGGCGTCGGGCGCGTTCCCGGCGGAGCGGTCGTCCAGCACGGGCGCCGGGGCCGAGCTCGCGGCCATCGCCGTCATACGGGCCACGATCCCGTCCAGGACGCGGTCCAGCGCCGCGCGGTAGCGCGGGGCCTGCATGGTCATCAGGGCAAGCCCCAGCGAGCGGTACTCGGGCGGCTGGCCCGCGGAGAAGGTGTCGGCCGTGGCGACCGGCCCCGGCAGCCGGCGCTCGACCGGCTCCCAGACCAGGGGCAGCGCAGGCTGCGGCGCGGTTCCCGTCCTCGCCTGTCCCAGATTGCGCCGCAGCGCCAGCACCGCCCAGTCGTGATGGGCCGGGCCCTCGTTGAAGTACGCCGGGCTGCACAGCGCCAGCACGACGTCCGCGCTCTCGACGCCGTACGTCCTGCTCTGCTCGGCCGGGGAGGCGGGCGGTGGGACGAGGCGGTCGAAGACCGGTCCGTCCGTGGCGTCCAGACGCCGTCTCAGCTCGTCCAGGAATCTCGCGACCCAGGCCTCGTCCCTGCCGCGCACGTAGCTGACGGCATAGCGGTACACGGGCACCATCTCATCCCCCGGTATGTGGTTTGCGTACCTGAATCCAGTTTCTCACGAGCCCGGGGGACCGGCCGTGGCAGAATCCCCGCCATCAACTCGTAACCATTCAGGCTTTATTGGCGAATTGTCAGGTAACATGCCCAACGTGCCGGTCGGGGAGCAGTCCCTGGGAAAGAAGCAGGCGAACCTGCTCACTGCCATCATGCGGGGGGTGCCTGTCCTGGGACGCGGCAAGGACTTCCACGCCCTGACCGACGGGGACATCCGCGGCGCGCTGGACACCCTTCCCGCGGGCACCGACGTGTCGCAGACGGGCGAGCTCAACCGGCTGCGCCCCCGCCTGCTGGACGCGGTCATCGGGGCCCGGACCCGGCAGGCGTGCTATCTCAGAGGGTTGCCCAGCCACGGCCTGGAGCCGCTGCTGCGGACCGTCGGGGAGGCCGTGCGCGCCCCGCTGGTCCTGCGGGTGGTGTACGGCGCCAGTACCGAGGTTCCGCTGCGGGCGCTGAGCTATGTGCTGCCGGCCGTCCGGATGGCGGCGCGGCTGGCCGCGGCCGGGCACCGGGCCCTCCATCTCCAGGTCGTGCTCGCCGCTTCCCTCGGCTGCCCCATCAACGGCCTCACCGCCTCCGCGGTGGCCGAGGAGACCGGCCTGCTCGCCCGGTGCCTCGACCGGCTCCTGACCCTGCTGATCCCGCACCGCTACGGGATCTACGGCACACAGACCCCGGCCGATGTCCTGGCCGCGCTGGACGACCTGGTGCGCACCCTCACTCCGGAGAAGCGGGCGCGTGTCCTGGAGCGGCTCGGCGGCAAGGGCGGCGCGACGGAGGAGGAGCAGACCCTGCTGTACGCGGCCGCCCACGTCCTGGTGCACGACCGCGCCGCCGTCCCGCTGGTGCTGGAGCGGGGCACTCCCGTCCCGACCGACGCCAGGGTGATCGACGTCGGCGGCCTCCAGGAGCGCCACTTCCACGACGTACGACGCCTGTTCGCATCCGGGGCGGCGCAGCCCGGGGCGCTGGTGCTGTCCCGGCACGCCGTGCCGCCGTACACCATGGCGCGGGGCGGGGACGTAGGACTGCGGGAGTTCCTGGACGGCGGCTCGCCGTGCGAACCGCCGGCCGAGGCCGCCCGCCGCGATCTGGACCTGCTGTGGGACGAGTTGCTGCCGAGCGACCTGCGCCGAGTCGTCGACGTCCGGCAGGAAGCCCTGCGATGACGCACTCTCCCTCTCCCTCTCCCTCGCCCTCTCCCCTCGGCCGTGCGGAAATGGTCGTCCACTGGCGTGAGTTGGGAATCCGCCCCGGTGACACCCTGCTGGTGCACGCCTCCCTGCGCGCTCTCGGGCCGGTGCGCGGGGGAGCGGGGGCCGTCGCCGACTCCCTGCTGGACGTGCTGGGGGCGGACGGCACCCTCGTCGTCTACACGCAGACCCCCGACAACACCGACCCGTCCCGCTGGCCCGTCACCCGCGGCTATGCCGTGCCGGCCAGTGAGTGGCCGCGGCTGCGTGCCTCCCTGCCCGCCTTCGACCCGGCCCGGACCCCGAGCTTCGGGGTCGGCGTCCTGCCCGAGGAGGTGCGCACCCGCCCCGGGGCGCTGCGCAGCGGCCATCCCCAGAGTTCGTTCGCCGCGCTCGGACCCGCCGCCGCGCGGATCACCGCCGGGCACGCGCTGGACTGCCACCTCGGCGAGGACTCCCCGCTGGCCCGGCTGGAGGAGCTGGAGGCGCGGATCCTGCTGGTGGGGGTGGACTACTCCGTCTGCACGGCCTTCCACCTGGCGGAGTACCGCGTGCCGGGCCAGACCACGCGCGACTACGGCTGCGCGGTGGCCGACGGTCCGGGAGGCCGCCGCTGGCACCAGTACCGGGACCTGGACTTCGACGCCTCGGTCTTCCCGGACCTGGGCGACTCCTACGAGGCGTTGCCGGAGCGGCCGGTGACCCGGGGCCGCGTGGGCGGCGCCGACTGCCGCCTGCTCACCCTGGCCCCCGCGGTGGCATACGCGGCAAAGTGGCTGACCGCCCGACGAGCGGGCACACCGGACGAGAGCTACCCGATGGGGTGAACGCGGTCAGTGCCTCGCGGGTGGGTCAGTGCACCATGGGCGCAGGGATGACACCTGTCGGGCGACCGCGATGACTGGGGGCGATGCGGGCACCGGGTCGCGCCCAGTGGGTCGGCGTGGGCAGCGGATCATGGCCATTGGGGCGGCGCGGGGGCGCGGAGCACGGCCGCCGGCGGTGAACGCTCAGTGGATCCCGGGTCCTGGGGTGACGGCGTTGGCGGACTGCGATCACCTGGGTCGGGGCGGGCACCGGATCATGCCCACCGGGTCGGCGCGGGCACGGAGCACGGATGCTGGTGGTGAACGCTCAGTGGATCCCGGGCCCTGGGGTGACCGCGCCAGCGGATCACGCCCACCGGGGTGACATGGTCACCGGATCACGCCCACCGGGGTCCACGCAGTGACCGGATCACGCCTACAAGGGGGCCACGCGGTACCGGATCACGCCCGCCGGAGTCCAAGCGGTCAGCGGATCACGACCACCGGGACGCCGATCGTCGCGAACTGCCACATCGCGTCGCCGTCCGTGCGGGACTCGCGGATGCCCCCCGTGCGTACGTCCGTGTCGGCCCCCGATCTCGGCACCCCGACCGCCGCGCTGAAGCCGATGACCACGCCGTCCACGGCGGTGAAGCGGACGACGTGCTCGATGGGGGTGCCGTCGGTGCCGGTGATCGAGTTGGAGCGGGAGGTGACCGGGTAGGTGCCGGGAAACGGGGCGAGGCTGCCCGGGGTCACCGTGAACGTACGGAGCACCCGCTCGCGCGCGCCGACGAGCCACACCCGGCCGGCGTCCACCGAGTACACCACCCGTTCACCCGTACCGGTCCCGGCGGGCAGGGCGGCCGGGTTCGGGTCGACGCGGGGCGCCTGGGAGGCGGACGCGGTCGCCGAGGCCGTGGCCTGCGGCTTGCTGAAGCTCGCCGGGACGGTCGCGGAGGCCTGGTAGGCGAGGAAGGAGACCGTCGCCAGGGCCGCCGCGGTGAGCCCGAACACGAATCCGGAGCTGCCCTTTGCCACCGTCACCCACCTGTCCGATCGTCTCGCCCGCCGTACTTGCGGCGACCGTAGCAGCCACGGCCCGCTCCACCCGGGCGGCGATGCCGAGCCCCAAACCGCCGTACGCTGTTTGCGTGCTCTTGCTCGCTCTGGATACCGCCACTCCCGCCGTGACCGTCGCGCTGCACGACGGGACGGATGTCATCGCCTCGTCCAGTCAGGTCGACGCGCGCCGGCACGGGGAGCTGCTGCTGCCCTCCGTCGACCGGGTGCTCGCCGAGGCCGGGCTCCGGCTCGACGCCGTGACCGGTGTCGTCGTGGGGACCGGACCCGGCCCGTACACCGGGCTGCGCGTCGGCCTCATGACCGCGGACACCTTCGGGCTCGCCCTCGGCGTGACGGTGCACGGTGTGTGCACGCTCGACGGGCTGGCGTACGCGGCCGACATCGAGAGCGGCCCCTTCGTCGTGGCGACCGACGCCCGCCGCAAGGAGGTCTACTGGGCGCGGTACGCGGACTCCCGGACCCGGCTGACCGACCCGGCCGTGGACCGGCCCGCCGACATCGCCGACCAGGTGGCCGGGCTGCCGGCCGTCGGCGCGGGCGCGCTGCTGTACCCGGACACCTTCCCCGACGTGCACGCACCGGAGCACGTGTCGGCGGCGGCACTGGCCGCGCTGGCCGCCGAGCGGCTGGCCAAGGGGGAGGAGCTGCCGGCGCCCCGGCCGCTGTATCTGCGCCGGCCGGACGCCCAGGTGCCCAAGAACTACAAGGTGGTCACCCCCAAGTGACCGACGCTGTGACTCCTCGACTGCGCGAGATGCGCTGGTGGGACATCGATCCCGTGCTGGAGCTGGAGAAGGAGCTGTTCCCCGAGGACACCTGGTCCCGGGGCATGTTCTGGTCCGAGCTCGCCCACGCCCGCGGCGCCGAGGCGACGCGGCGCTACGTGGTCGCCGAGACCGGTGACCGGATCGTCGGCTACGCGGGCCTCGCCGCATCCGGGGACCTTGCCGACGTCCAGACCATCGCCGTCGCCCGCGACCACTGGGGCACGGGCCTCGGCGGCCGCCTGCTCGCCGAGCTGCTCCGCGCCGCCACCGCCTTCGAGTGCGGTGAGGTGATGCTGGAGTGCCGGATCGACAACATCCGCGCCCAGAAGCTGTACGAGCGCTTCGGCTTCGAGGCCATCGGCTTCCGGCGCGGCTACTACCAGCCGGGCAACGTGGACGCCCTGGTCATGCGGCTCACAGACCCATCAACCTCCGTACAAGGAACCGAGATCCATGGCTGACGAACCCCTCGTCCTCGGTATCGAGACCTCCTGCGACGAGACCGGCGTCGGCATCGTCCGCGGCACCACCCTGCTGGCCGACGCGGTCGCCTCCAGCGTCGACGAGCACGCCCGCTTCGGCGGTGTCGTCCCGGAGGTCGCCTCGCGCGCGCACCTCGAGGCGATGGTGCCGACGATCAACCGCGCGCTGAAGGACGCGGGGGTGAGCGCGAGCGACCTGGACGGCATCGCGGTCACCGCCGGTCCCGGCCTCGCGGGCGCCCTGCTGGTCGGCGTCTCGGCGGCGAAGGCGTACGCCTACGCGCTCGGCAAGCCCCTCTACGGCGTCAACCACCTCGCCTCGCACATCTGCGTGGACCAGCTGGAGCACGGCGCGCTGCCCGAGCCGACCATGGCGCTGCTGGTGTCCGGCGGCCACAGCTCGCTGTTGCTGTCGAGCGACATCACCTCGGACGTACGGCCGCTGGGCGCGACCATCGACGACGCGGCCGGCGAGGCCTTCGACAAGATCGCCCGGGTGCTGGACCTCGGGTTCCCGGGCGGTCCGGTCATCGACCGGTACGCACGCGAGGGCGACCCGGAGGCGATCGCGTTCCCGCGCGGCCTGACCGGGCCACGTGACCCGGCGTACGACTTCTCCTTCTCGGGTCTGAAGACGGCGGTCGCCCGTTGGATCGAGGCGAAGCGGGCGGCGGGGGAGGAGGTGCCGGTGCGTGACGTGGCGGCCTCCTTCCAGGAGGCGGTCGTCGACGTGCTGACCCGCAAGGCGGTACGGGCCTGCAAGGACGAGGGTGTCGATCATCTGATGATCGGCGGTGGCGTGGCCGCGAACTCGAGGCTGCGGGCGCTGGCGCAGGAGCGGTGCGAGGCGGCCGGGATCCGGCTGCGGGTGCCGCGACCGAAGCTGTGCACGGACAACGGGGCGATGGTGGCGGCGCTGGGCGCCGAGCTGGTCGCGCGGGGGCGGGCGGCCTCCGGCTGGGACCTGTCGGCGGACTCCTCCCTGCCGGTCACGGACCCGCACGTCCCGGGGCACGACCACGTCCACGAGGTCAGCAAGGAGAACCTCTACTCGTGACCGTCGCCCTGATGTGGGAGGCCCGGGCGGCCGAGGGCCGCGGCGAGGAGCTCCTGGCCTGGGCGCGGGCGCAGGAGCTGCCCGTCCGGCCCGTGCGTCGGGAGACCTTCCGTGCACCCGGCGACCGCGTCCTCGTCATCACGTGGTGGGACGCGCCCTACGACGCCGAGCTGCCCGAACTCCCCGAGCCGGACAGCGAGTTGGTCAGCCGAGCGGTGCATCGGTGGCAGTTCGAGTCGGTGCCGGAGCGGTGATCGGAGTGTAGGAGAGGCCCTGTGGCCCGTGCCGGTCGCGCTCCCGCCACAGCAGCCGGCCGTGCCCGCGCTCCCAGTGCGCGCCTACGGCGGCCTTGGCCAGCCAGTCCAGCGTCGGCAGCAGCGGCAGCAGAGGGATCAGCGGACCCCCGACGAGGGCGAAGACCGAGGTCGTCACCACGAACGCCACGAAGATCGGGAGCGGGAACCGGCCGCGGTGACGGCCCAGTTCCCGGCCCGTCATCGGCACCGCCGCCTCGAAGCGCCGCACTTCGCCCACCCACCTGAGCCGCGACCCCCGCAGCAGCGTCACCAGCAGCAGGTAGCCGAGCGCGAGGACGGCGACCAGCCACACCCGGTCCGCCCGCACCGGTGGACTTCCGTGCACAGCGACGGCCACCACCACCCCGACGGCCGTGGCGGCCAGCAGCGCCAGCGCTGTCCCCAACTCCTGGTGCACGTACCTGACCATCGCGTCCCCCCGTGTCCGCGGCGCAGGGTCACCCCGCCCCCGCCACCTCCGTCTCGCACCGCAGCCGCCGGTCGACGTCGAGCGTTCTCACCGGGCCCGTGAGGTGCAGGTGTGCCGTGTGGCGCAGGTCCGTGCTCGATGCCGCCAACCGTAGTTCCAGCGCGCCCGGTTCGACCACCCTGGCGCCGGAACGGTCGGTGAAGGCGGACAGGTCCGCGTGGAAGCGGAAGGTGACCCGGGCCGCCTCGCCCGGCTCCAGCTCCAGCCGCCGGTAACCGATCAGCCGTACGTCCGGGCGGGTCACGCTCGCCACCGGGTCGTGCAGATACAGCTGCACGACCTCCGCGCCGGCCCGGTCGCCGGTGTTGCGGACGGTGACCGAGACGTCGTGGGAGCCGTCCGTCGTGATCTCGGCGCCCGTGGCGTCCGGCTCCCAGGCGAACGTCGTGTACGAGCGGCCGTGGCCGAAGGGGTACAGCGGGGTGGGGTCGAGGTTGCTGACCTCGCCGGCCAGGCCCAGCGGGGGCTGGAGGTAGGTCCAGGGCTGGCCGCCGGGCACCCGGGGGACGCTCACCGGAAGGCGGCCCGAGGGGTTGACGCGGCCCGACAGCACGCCCGCCACCGCCGGGCCGCCCTCCTCCCCCGGGAAGAACGCCTGGACGACCGCGCCCAGGCGTCCGTGCCAGCGGCCCAGCGCATACGGGCGGCCGGTCAGGAGGACGAGGACGACGGGGACGCCCGTCGACACCAGGGCGTCCAGCAAGTCGCCCTGCACCCCGGGCAGTCGCAGGTCGGTCACGTCGCAGCCCTCACCCGAGGTGCCCCGCCCGAACAGGCCCGCCCGGTCGCCGAGGACCGCCACGCACACGTCCGCCTCGGCCGTCCGGGCCACCGCCTCCTCGAAGCCGCCCGTGTCGGGGGCGTCGACGCCACAGCCCTCGGCGAACGTGACCTTGGCGTCGGGGAGTTCGGCGCGCAGCGCCTGGAGGACCGTGGGGATCTCGATGCCCATCGGCACCTCGGGGTGGTGCGTGAGGACGTGCGAGGGGAAGGAGTAGCAGCCCAGCATGGCGAGGGCGTCCGCGGCGCGCGGGCCGACCACCGCGATACGGGTGTCGGGGGCCAGCGGGAGGAGCCCGTCGGGGTTGTCCAGGAGGACCACCGACTCCTCGGCCAGCCGGCGGGCGAGCGCCCGGTTCGACGTCGAGTCCAGGTCGATGCGTTCGGCCGGCTCCGGGTTCCAGTCCTCGTCCAGCAGGCCCAGCTCGCACTTCTGCAGCAGGACCCGGCGGGCCGCCCGGTCGATCAGGGACTCGGGGACCTCGCCCGCCCGTACCGCCTCGACGAGCGGTGTGCCGTAGCACTTCAGGGTGGGCAGCTCGACGTCAAGGCCCGCCGCGAGCGCCGCGTGGGCCGCCTCCGCCTCGGAGCCCGCGACCCGGTGCTGGGTCTGCAGGAAGCCGACGCCGAAGTAGTCGGCGACCACCGTGCCGGTGAAGCCCCACCGCTCGCGCAGCAGCTCGGTCAGCAGACCCGGGTCCGCCGAGGCCGGGATGCCGTCCGTGTCGTTGTACGCGGCCATCACCGACCGCGCCCCGGCCTCCCGCAGCGCCATCTCGAAGGGCGGCAGCGTGATGTCCGCGAACTCCCGCACGCCCGCCCGCACGGGCGCGAGGTTGCGGGCGCCGGCCGAGGAGGCGTACCCGGCGAAGTGCTTGAGCGTGGAGACGATCCCGGCCGACTCCAGCCCCCGCACGTACGCGGTGCCGATGGTGCCGACCAGGTACGGATCCTCGCCGATGGTCTCCTCGACGCGGCCCCAGCGCGGATCCCGT
Organism: Streptomyces sp. NPDC006476; assembly: GCF_040612015.1. NCBI lineage: Bacteria > Bacillati > Actinomycetota > Actinomycetes > Kitasatosporales > Streptomycetaceae > Streptomyces > Streptomyces sp. NPDC006476. The sequence continues at coordinate 72,812 of NZ_JBEXPK010000005.1, forward strand.
ACGACGTCCAGGACCGGGGCGAGCCCCTGGTGGACGCCCACCGAGCGCAGGTCGCGGCCGATGGCGGCGGCCATCTCCTCGACGAGGGCGGGGTCGAAGCTCGCGCCCCAGGCGAGCGGCACCGGGTAGGCGGTGGCCCGCCAGGTGGTGAAGCCGGCCAGGCACTCCTCGTGCGCGAGGGCGGGGATGCCGAAGCGGCCCGCCTCAGCGATACGGCGCTGGGCGCGGGCCAGCGCCTGCGCGCCCAGCGCCGGGTCCACGGGGGCGGTGCCGAAGGGACGGGTGAGCTGGCCGAGGCCGTGGGTGATCAGTTCGTCCCAGTCGTAGTCGGCGCTCATCTCGCGTTGCAGCGGGGCGACTCCGTCGCCGTCGGTGTCGGCGCCCACCCACACGCCGTAGAGCTGGGCGGTCTTCTCCTCCACGGTCATCCGGGAGAGGAGGTCGTCGACGCGGGAGGCGGCGGGCAGGGCGGGGTCACGCCAAGGCGCGGTGGTCATGAAACTCCTGCTCTGGTCGAGTCGGGACGGGCCCTCTCACGAATGTTTCGCTTTTCATCTCGAATGTTCCGGGAACCTAGGCCGGTCGCAAGGGTTCGTCAAGAGGGGGTGCAGGGATACGATCGCCGCCATGACGCCTCCGGAGCCCGTTGAAACGCGGACGACAACCCCGACGACAGGCCGGTCCCAGCAGACCGCGACGCTCGCCGAGATCGCCCGCGAGGCCGGCGTGTCCGCGCCGACAGTTTCGAAGGTCCTCAACGGCCGCGCCGACGTGGCGCCGGCCACCCGCAACCGGGTGGAGGAGCTGCTGCGCGCGTACGGCTACCGGCGCCGCAGGGCCGAGGCGAGCCGCTCCCCGCTCATCGACCTGGTCTTCCACGAGCTGGAGAGCGCGTGGGCGATGGAGGTCATCCGGGGCGTGGAGAACGTGGCCCGGGACACCGGGCTGAGCGTGGTGCTGAGCGAGAGCGCGGGGCGGCTGACACCGGGGCGGACCTGGGCGGACCAGGTCGCCGCCCGCAGACCGCACGGGGTGATCCTGGTGCTCTCGGGCCTCGACGAGTCCCAGCGGGCCCTGCTGACCAGCCGTTCCATCCCCTTCGTGGTGATGGACCCGGCCGGTGACCCGGGCGTGGACGTGCCCTCCATCGGCGCGACCAACTGGCAGGGCGGTCTCGCCGCCACCCGCCACCTCGTCGAACTCGGCCACACCCGCATCGGTGCCATCACGGGCCCCTCCCGCATGATGTGCAGCCGCGCCCGGGTCGACGGCTATCGGGCCGCCCTGGAGACCGCCGGGCTCCCGGTGGACCCCTCGCTCGTCGCGTCCGGCGACTTCCACCACGAGACCGGCTACCGCCAGGGCCTGGAGCTGCTGCGCCGCCCCGACCGCCCGACCGCGGTCTTCGCCCTCAACGACCTGCAGGCGCTGGGTCTGTACGAGGCCGCCCGGGAGCTGGGCCTGCGGGTTCCGGAGGACCTGAGCGTGGTCGGCTTCGACGATCTGCCGGTCGCCCGCTGGGTGGGGCCGCCGCTGACGACCGTACGGCAGCCGCTGACGGAGATGGCCGAGGCGGCGGCCAAGCTGGTGCTGGACCTGGGACGGGAGGACCAGGCGCCGGCGGCCACCCGGGTCGAGCTGGCCACGAGCCTGGTGGTGCGCAGCAGCACGGCACCGCCGCCGAGCGGTGTCTGACAGGGCACTGGTACAGGTTGGCCGGAAGTGGCGGTATTGACGGGCGGTGCGCCCACGCCCACGCTCCACCGAAGCCAATCGGTTACCTGCCCGAAACTTTCGAAGTCCCCGGAGGTGAACCGACCTTCGGCCCGGGGCAGCGGTGCCGACGGTCGGGCTGGGGTGACGGCCATCTGAGAAGCGTGAGATTTTCCGTAGAAATCCGCTTCACGAGGCCGCCGCTAACAACCTCCTAATAATTCGGACTTACGTTCCTGTCTGTGACGGGACTTGAGGCGGGACAGGCGGAGAGCGGCGGCGGGGGCAGATCCAGGGGCCGGCGGTCGACCGTACTGAGGATCGCCGGCCTCACCGTGGCGGGACTGCTGGTGCTGGGCGCGGGGGCGGCGGGATGGGTGTACTGGCACCTCGACAGCAACATCAAAAGCGTCGACATCAACCAGGCGCTCGGCGACGACCGTCCGGCGAAGGCGGTGACGACACCGTCCCCCGGGGCCTCCGAGTCCCCGCTGCCCACCGGCTCCCTGAACATCCTCGTCCTCGGGTCCGACTCCCGCAGCGGCAAGGAGAACAAGGCGCTCGGCGGGGGCAGCAGCTCCGGCGCCCGGTCGGACACCGCGATGGTGGTGCACATCGCCGCGGGCCGGAAGGACGCGACCATCGTCAGCATCCCGCGCGACACGCTCGTCACCCGCCCGTCCTGTCCGCTGAAGTCGGGCGGCTCCACGGCCGTGGCCTACAACGCCATGTTCAACAGCGCCTACTCCGTGGGCGGCCCGGTGTGCGCGGTGAAGACGGTCGAGTCCATCACCGGCGTCCGCATGGACCACTACATCGAGATTGACTTCTCGGGCTTCGCGAAGCTGGTGAACGCCCTGGGCGGGGTCACCGTCACCACGGACCAGGACATCGACGACGACGACAGCCATCTGCACCTCGCGGCCGGCACCCACCATCTCGACGGCAAGCAGGCCCTCGCCCTCGCCCGCACCCGGCACGGCATAGGCGACGGCAGCGACCTGGGCCGCATAGGCCTCCAGCAGAAGCTGGTGAAGGCCCTGCTGGAACAGATCTCCTCGACGAACCTCCTCACCGACCCCGCCCGGCTCTACTCCGTCGCCGACGCCCTGACGGACAGCCTCACCACCGACACGGGCCTGGACTCCATCAGCGAGCTGGTCGGGTTCGGGCGCAGCCTGAAGGGCCTGACCGCGCAACACCTCAAGACGGTGATGATGCCGGTGGTCACGGCCCCGTCCGACCCCAACCGCGTGGTGGCGAAGGAACCGGCGGCGAGCGATCGGTGGGAATCGCTGCGCTGAGCAGCGCAAAGAAGGGCGGCGGAAAAAACTTCGGGGAATTCCGGCGTGCCTGTCGATCCCCGGGCTCCTCGATCGACGCACTGGTGAAAGGCCGGACAGCGACCGGCCCCGGACCGACCGAGGAGTCACCATGCCCCGCTACCTCTCTCTCGTGCAGATCGACGAGAAGACCGCCCCCGCCGAGGGGCCCAGCCCCGAGCTGATGCAGCGAATGGGGGAGCTGATCGAGGAGATCACCAAGGCCGGCGTGATGCTGGACACCGCCGGGCTGACGCCGTCCGCGCAGGGCACGCGGGTTCACTGGCAGGGCGGTGAGATCTCCGTGACCGACGGGCCCTTCACCGAGTCCAAGGAGGTCGTCGGCGGTTACGCGATCATGCAGTGCAAGGACAAGGCCGAGGCGCTGGAGTGGACCAAGCGGTTCCTGAAGGTGCACGAGGAGCACTGGACAGTGACCTGCGAGGTCAGGGAGATCGCGGAGGGCTGAGGGCCGCTTGGCCCGAGGCCCGTCGGGGGTGTTGCATGGTGGGCTGTGGAACAGCAGCCCACCGCCACCCGTGCCGTCGACACCGTATTCCGCCTCGAGTTCCCGCGCATCGTCGCCGGCGTCACCCGGATCGTCCGTGACGTCGGCATCGCCGAGGAGCTCGCCCAGGACGCCCTGGTCGCCGCGCTGGAGCAGTGGCCCCGGGACGGTGTGCCGGACAACCCGGGCGCCTGGCTGACGGCCACCGCCCGGCACCGCGCCGTCGACCTGGTCCGGCGCCGGGAGAACTACGCCCGCAAGCTGGCGGAGATCGGCCGCAGCCTGGAGACGACCGCGCCGCCGGAGGAGCCCGCCGACCCCGAGGACATCGACGACGACCTGCTCCGGTTGGTCTTCACCACCTGTCACCCCGTCCTGTCCGCCGAGGCCCGCACCGCCCTCACCCTCCGGCTGCTGGGCGGCCTGACCACCACCGAGATCGCCCGCGCCTTCCTCGTCCCCGAGCCGACGGTCGCCCAGCGCATCGTCCGCGCCAAACGCACCCTCGCCACGAAGAACGTCGCCTTCGAGGTGCCCTACGGCCCGGACCGCGAGGCCCGTCTCGGCTCCGTCCTGGACGTCATCTACCTGATCTTCAACGAGGGGTACGCCGCCACGGCCGGCGACGACTGGCTGCGCCCGGCGCTGTGCGAGGACGCGCTGCGGCTGGCCCGCGTGCTGTCGTCGCTGATGCCGAAGGAACCCGAGGTGCACGCCCTGGCCGCCCTCCTGGAGTTCCAGGCCTCCCGCGCCGCGGCCCGCACCGGCCCCGGCGGCGAACCCGTCCTGCTCAAGGACCAGAACCGCCGCCGCTGGAACCGCATGCTCATCGCCCGTGGCATCACGGCCCTGCACCGCGCCGAGGCCACCGCCACCGGCGCCCCGGGCCCGTACACCCTCCAGGCCACGATCGCCGCCTGCCACGCGCACGCGTACACCTACGAGGAGACCGACTGGGCGAGCATCGCCACCCTCTACGGCCTGCTCGCCGCCCGCGCCCCCTCCCCGGTCGTCCAACTCAACCGCGCCGTCGCCGTGTCGATGGCGGAGGGACCGGAAGCGGGGCTCGCGATCGTGGACACCCTCGCCGCGGAACCCGCCCTGCGCGACTACCACCTGCTCCCCAGCGTCCGCGGCGACCTGCTGGAGCGCCTGGGGCGTACGGCCGAGGCACGCGCCGAGTTCGCCCGGGCGGCGGAACTCGCGCGCAACGAACGGGAACGGGAGCTGCTGCGGCGGCGGGCGGCCGGAGCGGGGTGATCAGGCGGGGTGTCCGACGAGCATGGTCGGCGCCCCCGTTACCCGGGTCAGGAACACGGTCGCCGAGTTGGGGCCGGCCGGCTTGACCTTCTTCCTGAGTTCCTCGGGCTCCACCGCCGACCCCCGCTTCTTCACGGTCAGCGTCCCGACCTCCCGCTCCCGCAGCAGGGCCTTCAACTTCTTCACGTTGAAAGGCAGTTGGTCGGTGATCTCGTAGGCGGTGGCGTACGGGGTGGGGAGGAGGGCGTCGGAGGTGACGTACGCGATGGTGGGGTCGATCAGGCCGGCGTCCAGGTCCTCGGCCACCTCGGCGACGAGGTGGGCGCGGATGACGGCGCCGTCCGGCTCGTACAGGTAGCGGCCCACCGGGCGGACCCGGGGATCGGGGAGTCCTCTTCCGAGCAGGGTGCGGGGGCTGGGGAGCAGCGTGGCGCGGATCGCCCCGGGCGTCGTCCCGAACCACAGCACCGCCTCCTTCACGTCCCCGCCGTCCGAGATCCACTCGGCCTCGGCGTCCTCGGGCACGGCCTCGTGCGGGACGCCCGGGGCGACCTTCAGCGCGGCGGCCCGGGACGCCTTGCGGGCCGCGCCGACCGCCCAGGACAGGGGTGGTGAGTAGGCCTCGGGGTCGAAGATCCGCCCACGTCCGCCGCGCCGGGCCGGGTCGACGAACACGGCGTCGTACCCCGCCGTGTCGACCTCCGTGACGTCGGCCTCCCGCACCTCGATCAGGTCCGCCAGCCCGAGCGCCTCGGCGTTCGCCCGCGCCACGTCGGCCGTCACCGGGTCCCGGTCCACGGCCAGCACCCGGATCCCCGCCCGGGCGAACGCGATCGCGTCCCCGCCGATCCCACAGCACAGGTCGGCGACAGACCGTACCCCCATGGCGCGGAAGCACTCCGCCCGGTACGCCGCCACGCTCGCCCGCGTCGACTGCTCCACCCCGTTGGGCGTGAAGAACATCCGCCCGGCGTCCGCCGCCCCGAATTTCGCCGCAGCCCGCTGCCGCAGCCGCGCCTGCCCGAGGGCCGCCGACACCAGGTCGGCGGGGTGCTCGCGGCGCAGCCGGGTCGCCACGGCGAGTTCGTCGGCCGGGGCCGTGTCGCGGACCGCGTCGAGGAGGGCGCGGCCTTCGGGGGTGAGGAGGAGGGCGAGGTCGTTCACCGGCTCATTGTGGGCCAGTCGGTGGATGGTGTGCCCGTGGACGCGGTGTCGGGCCGGGTTCGCGGGCCCGGCCTGCGAGGATCCGGCACCATGCGAGCAGTCGTACAAAACGATAAAAACGGGGCGTCCCGGAAGCGGCGAGTCCGTGGCGGGATCGCCGTGCTCGCCGTCGCCGCCATCGCCTCCGGCTGTGCGACGGGCGACGGCCAGGAGGTGCGCCCGGCCTCCGGCCAGCAGCCCCTGAAGGCACCCGAGGCCCGCGCCCTGGACTCGTACGCCCTGAAGCTGCGCGCGGCCCTCACCGCGCGGGCCGCCGCCGCGCGGCGCTGGGGGCTGCGGCAGGTGCCCCTGACCGCTCCGCCGCCACCGGTGCACAAGCCACGGATCACCGCCCGCAGGGGCTTCGAGGTGGACGACCAGGAGGAACTGGACCTCCCGCCCGTCTTCACCACGGTCCCCACCCGGCAGAGGGTCGTCTTCCTCACCATCGACGACGGCGCCGAGAAGGACCCGGCGTTCCTGCGGATGATGAGCGAGCTGAAGATCCCGTACTCCGCCTTCCTCAGCGACTTCCTGGTCAGGGACGACTACGGGTACTTCCGCCGGATGCAGTCCGGGGGCGTCACCCTCAACAACCACACCCTCACCCACCCCTATCTGCCGGGGCTCTCCTATGAGCGGCAGCGGCACGAGATCTGCGGAATGCAGGCGGTCATGAAGAAGCAGTTCGGCCGGGCCCCGACCGTCTTCCGGCCGCCCTTCGGCAACTACAACCAGGACACCCTGCGCGCCGCGAAGTCCTGCGGCATCCGGTACGCGCCGATCTGGGACGAGGAGGTCTTCGTCGACCACTGGGAGTACCGCGAGGACGACCAGGACCTGCACCCCGGCGACATCGTGCTCACCCACTTCCGGGGCCGCAACGAGTGGAAGGGCACCATGGTCGACGACATGCGGCGCTTCCTGAACAAGGTCACGGCCGAGGGGTACGCGGTGGCCCGCCTGGAGGACTACCTGTGAGGCTCCGGGGCCTGGCCGCCGGAGTTCTGGCGCTCGCCCTCCTCACCGGCTGCGCCCAGTCCGTCGACCCCATCGAACGGCTCGGCAGGAAGGCGGCGCAGGAGGTACGGCCGCACGGACACGCCCGGCCCGTGCGGCCGTACCGCCGCTGGGGCCTCCAGGCCCCGCTGCCCCGTGCCCCGCGACCCGCCCGCGCCCCGGCCTTCCGCCCGGCGGGCCCGGCCCGCCCCCTGATCGTCTCCCACGTCCCCACTCACGACCGGGTCGTCTTCCTCACCTACGACGACGGCGCCGCGCGGGACCCGCGCTTCGCCGACATGGTCCGCGAACTCCGGCTGCCCGTCAGCGTGTTCACCGCCGACGGCACGGCCGCCCCGGTCCACGGCCACCTCGCGCGTCCACGGCCGGCCGACGCGGGCACCCACGGCCCACGCCTCGTCCGCACCACCCTGCGCGGTCTGTCCTACGCCGGCCAGCGCGCCGAGATCTGCGGCCGGCCCGACCGGCCCCGGCCCCGTCTGTTCCGGCCGCCCCACGGCGCGTACGACGGCACCACCCTGCGCGCGGCCGGTGACTGCGGGGTCACGGCGCTGGTGCTGTGGCGCGCGTCGATGAATGCCACCGGCCGGCTGACCTACACCCGCACCGCCCGCCACCTGACCCCCGGCGACATCGTCTCCGTGGCCCCCGACGACGGAACGGGCCCACCCCTCACCCGACGCACGTCCCGCCTCCTCGCGCGGCTGGAGGAACGGGGGCTGACGGTGGGGCGTCTGGAGGACTATCTGTAGCCGAGCGCCGTCACGAGGAGGAGCAGGGCCGCCGGCATCTGCCCGCCACCGGTCACGGCGAACCCGTCCCGGAAGAAGAAAACGGGCGGACGCCAGAGCCGCCGTCGCCAGCCCGCCCAGCCACACCGCAGCGCCCCACCCGTGCCCGGGCGGCCGCGGACACCAGGCCGATGGCGCATTCGGCCGGAAGCAGGACCGCGAGCGCGCCAGGGACCGGGAGGGCATGGGGCGACGGTACGCGTGCACTGCCGCGGACGGGACCCTCTCGCGACGC
>NZ_JBEXPK010000005.1:80962-81090 GCF_040612015.1 Streptomyces sp. NPDC006476
AGCAGGACCGCGAGCGCGCCAGGGACCGGGAGGGCATGGGGCGACGGTACGCGTGCACTGCCGCGGACGGGACCCTCTCGCGACGCACCCGGCGACGGTATCGCGGGCCGCCGCGCCCCACGTGTGCC
>NZ_JBEXPK010000005.1:81187-193429 GCF_040612015.1 Streptomyces sp. NPDC006476
GCCCGTTCAGTGCCAGGGTGGCCGCGGACACCAGGCCGATGGCGCTTTCGGCCGGAAGCAGGACCGCGAGCGCGCCAGGGACCGGGAGGGCATGGGCCGGCGGTACGCGTGCACCGCGGCGGACCGGACCCTCTCGCGACGCACCCGGCCACGGCATCGCGGGCCGCCGCGCCCCACGTGTGCCCGTTCAGTGCCAGGGTGGCCGCGGACACCAGGCCGATGGCGCTTTCGGCCGGAAGCAGGACCGCGAGCGCGCCAGGGACCGGGAGGGCATGGGGCGACGGTACGCGTGCACTGCCGCGGACGGGACCCTCTCGCGACGCACCCGGCGATCTCATCGCGGGCCGACGCGCCGTCGGATTAGCAGTCCGCTTGACCGAGTGCTAATCGCGGTCATAGTCTCGGCTCTGGCACTCCCCCCTGGAGAGTGCCAAACAAGCGACGGGCAGGTCCGGCACCCGCGACGACGGATCGACCTGGTCGCCACCTCAGACAGTTAACCCCGTGAGATCTCCGAAGGGGGAGGTCGGATCGTGACGACCGCCAGCTCCAAGGTTGCCATCAAGCCGCTCGAGGACCGCATCGTGGTCCAGCCGCTGGACGCCGAGCAGACCACGGCCTCTGGCCTGGTCATCCCGGACACCGCCAAGGAGAAGCCCCAGGAGGGCGTCGTCCTGGCCGTGGGCCCGGGCCGTTTCGAGAACGGCGAGCGCCTGCCGCTCGACGTCAAGACCGGCGACATCGTGCTGTACAGCAAGTACGGCGGCACCGAGGTGAAGTACAACGGCGAGGAGTACCTCGTCCTCTCGGCTCGCGACGTGCTCGCGATCATCGAGAAGTAGTACCGCCTCAGAGTTTTTCCACGCTGCGCCCCTGGCCCCCGCGACCACCAAGAAGCCGGGCGCCCGGGGCGCAGTGTCTTTGTTAGAACCCACAGATCCGAGAGGGCTCCCGCTGTCATGGCGAAGATCCTGAAGTTCGACGAGGACGCCCGTCGCGCCCTCGAGCGCGGCGTCAACAAGCTGGCCGACACGGTCAAGGTGACGATCGGCCCCAAGGGCCGCAACGTCGTCATCGACAAGAAGTTCGGCGCGCCCACCATCACCAACGACGGCGTCACCATCGCCCGTGAGGTCGAGGTCGAGGACCCCTACGAGAACCTCGGCGCGCAGCTGGTGAAGGAGGTGGCGACCAAGACCAACGACATCGCGGGTGACGGCACCACCACCGCCACCGTGCTCGCCCAGGCGCTGGTGCGCGAGGGCCTGAAGAACGTGGCCGCGGGTGCCTCCCCGGCCGCGCTCAAGAAGGGCATCGACGCCGCCGTCGCCGCCATCTCCGAGGACCTCCTCGCGACGGCCCGCCCGATCGACGAGAAGTCCGACATCGCCGCCGTGGCCGCGCTGTCCGCCCAGGACCAGCAGGTCGGCGAGCTGATCGCCGAGGCGATGGACAAGGTCGGCAAGGACGGTGTCATCACCGTCGAGGAGTCCAACACCTTCGGTCTGGAGCTGGACTTCACCGAGGGCATGGCCTTCGACAAGGGCTACCTGTCCCCGTACTTCGTCACCGACCAGGAGCGTATGGAGGCCGTCCTCGACGACCCGTACATCCTGATCAACCAGGGCAAGATCTCCTCGATCGCCGACCTGCTGCCGCTGCTGGAGAAGGTCATCCAGACCAACTCCTCCAAGCCGCTGCTGATCATCGCCGAGGACGTCGAGGGCGAGGCCCTGTCCACCCTGGTCGTCAACAAGATCCGCGGCACCTTCAACGCGGTCGCGGTCAAGGCTCCCGGCTTCGGTGACCGCCGCAAGGCGATGCTGCAGGACCTGGCGATCCTCACCGGCGCCACGGTCGTCTCCGAGGAGGTCGGCCTCAAGCTCGACCAGGTCGGCCTGGACGTGCTGGGCTCCGCTCGCCGCGTCACCGTCACCAAGGACGACACCACGGTCGTCGACGGCGCCGGCAACTCCGAGGACGTCACGGGCCGCGTCGCCCAGATCAAGGCCGAGATCGAGAACACGGACTCCGACTGGGACCGCGAGAAGCTCCAGGAGCGCCTCGCGAAGCTGGCCGGCGGCGTGTGCGTGATCAAGGTCGGCGCCGCCACCGAGGTGGAGCTGAAGGAGAAGAAGCACCGTCTGGAGGACGCCATCTCCGCGACCCGCGCCGCGGTCGAGGAGGGCATCGTCTCCGGTGGTGGCTCCGCGCTGGTCCACGCCGCCAAGGTGCTCGAGGGCTCCCTCGGCAAGACCGGCGACGAGGCCACCGGTGTCGCCGTCGTCCGTCGCGCGGTCGTCGAGCCGCTGCGCTGGATCGCCGAGAACGCCGGCCTCGAGGGCTACGTCATCACCTCCAAGGTCGCCGAGCTCGACAAGGGCCAGGGCTTCAACGCCGCGACCGGCGAGTACGGCGACCTGGTCAAGGCAGGCGTCATCGACCCGGTCAAGGTCACCCGCTCCGCCCTGGAGAACGCCGCCTCCATCGCCTCCCTCCTCCTGACGACCGAGACCCTGGTCGTCGAGAAGAAGGAAGAGGAGGAGCCGGCGGCCGCGGGCCACGGTCACGGCCACGCCCACTGACGCACCGCAGCACGAAGGCCCGGCACCCTCTGGGGTGCCGGGCCTTTCGGCGTCTACTGCTCCAACTGGTCCAGGGCGCCCAACTGCGCCATCAGCCCGAGCCGGTCGTACTGCCACCAGCCCTCGACCATCTTCCCGTCCTGGTCGCAACGGAAGATGGTCGCCCCGGTCATCACGACGCTCCGACCCGTGGCGGGGAGCCCCATGAACTCACCGGTCTGGGTGCCGCGCCAGGTCCACCGGGTGCACACCCGGTCCCCGTCCGCGATCTGGTCCTCGACGTCGAAGACGAAGTCGAAGCCGGCGCGCCACATGCCGATCTCCCGCCGCATGGCGTCCATGCCCATGGTGTCCTGCTCGTTGGCGGGATCGTGGTCGTGGTAGTTCTCGGCGATCAGGTCGTCGAGCGGTGGCAGATCGCCCTTGACGGCGATCGTCTCGAAGAACCGCCGTACGTTCGCCGCGTACAGCCGGTCGTCCCGCACCACGTCCAGGTCCGTGAAGGTCGGCATCTCCTCGCAGAGAGCCACCATCTCCCGGAAGATCTTGTCCGTCTCGGGCAGGTTCGAGTTCCGCATCGCCTCCTCGTACGACGGGAACTCCACGATCTCGATGAAGTGCGACGCGTCGGAGTGGTCCTTGCCGACCACCGCGTGCGTCGCCGTCCGCTTCCCCCTGGTCTGCTCGACCCATGTGTCCATCAGCCGGTTCATGTCGTCGAAACGGCTGGTCCTGCAGTCGATGAGCTGTACGAAGGTCATGGTGCTGCCTCCGGTCCGCCTGGGTCCGGTTGAACACCCCCATTCTCTGCCCGCCGGCGTCATCGGGCCATGTCGGCGGCTTTGCTGTGGGCGCCCCCGCCATGGGCGCCCTTGCTGTCGGCTCCTTTACTGCGGCCCGTACTTGCGGCCCGTCCGGGAACTGATCCCGCCCAGCAGCCCCCTGGGCGTCACCTTCACGAGGCCCATCAGGGCCTTGTAGCGGGGGTCCGGGATCGACAGGGACTTTCCCCGCGCCAGATCGCCGAGCGCCGCCGCCACCAGTTTGTCCGCGTCGAGCCACATCCAGCCGGGGATGTTGTCCGTGCCCATGCCGGCGCGCTGATGGAACTCCGTGCGCACGAAGCCGGGGCACAGGGCCATCAGGCGTACGCCGCTGCCCGCGAGATCCTTCGCCGCGCCCTGGGTGAACTGCACGACCCACGCTTTGGACGCGCCGTAGGTGCCGCGCGGGACGAAGGCGGCGACGGAGGCGACGTTGACGACACCCCCGCGGCCGCGCTCCCGCATCGCCTCCGTCGCCGCCGACGTCAGCCGGAGCACCGCCTCGCAGTGGACCTTGAGCATCTTCAGTTCGTCCGCCATGGGGACGTCGAGATAGTGGCCCTTGTTGCCGAAGCCGGCGTTGTTGATCAGCAGGTCGACGGGGTTCCTGCGGTCGGAGAGGCGGGCGGCCACCGTCTCGATGCCGTCGTCCGTCGCCAGGTCCGCCGTCACCACCTCCACCTCGACACCGTGCCGGTCGTGGAGTTCGGTCGCCTGTTCGTGCAGCCGCTTGGTGTCCCGGGCCACCAGGACCAGGTTGTGTCCGTCCGCCGCCAGCCGCCGTGCGAACGCGGCGCCGATGCCCGCCGTCGATCCCGTAATCAGAGCCGTTGTCATGGCCCAAGCGTAGTTACCCGGAGGCAAGGAGTCCGATCCGCGGGCGGGCGGTGAGGCAGGTTCAGGTGCCGTACTTCTCGAGGTACTTCCGCGCGTCGGACAGCACCTCCGGATGCAGTGCGTCCCCGGCCGCCAACAGCCTTGGCAGCAGGGTCCGTTCGGTCGTCACCGCGCGGAACTGCAGGGCCACCGTCACGTCGTGGGCGGGCCGGTGCACGATCTCGACCGGATCGCCGGACCGTATCTCACCCGGCTCGATCACCCGCAGATACGCCCCGGGCGCGCCCTGGCGCGTGAACCGCTTCACCCACCCCCGCTCACCCATATGGCCCTGGAAGGTGCCGCACGGGATCCGCCCGCAGGTCACCTCCAGCACGACCCGGTCCCCGATCCGCCACCGCTCGCCGATCAGCGCGCCCGAGACGTCCAGGGCCTCGGTGGTGAGGTTCTCGCCGAAGGAGCCGTTCGCCAGCGGGCGCGCCAGCTCGCGCTCCCAGCCGTCCAGGTCCTCGCGCGCCATGGCGTACACCGCCTGGTCGTCCCCGCCGTGGTGCTGCCGCTTGCACACCGCGTCCCCGGCCAGCCCGCTCCCGCCGACGCCCTTGGGCCCGGGCGCCGCCACCCGCACCGGCCCCGCCACCGGCCGCTTGTCGATACCGGTCACCCCCTCGGGGTTGTCCGTGTACGGCACGGCCCGCGCGCTGCCCAGATTCACCGACAGAAGCCTCATGACGGAACGGTAGGCCGCCGGATCTCAAAGCGTCGACCGATTATTCGACGCCGTACCAAAGTCTTGCTTATCCTTCGCTTATCCTCGAAGGGTGATCGAGGCCCGTCATCTCCGTGTCCTGCGCGCCGTCGCCACCACCGGCTCCTTCTCGGCGGCCGGACGCGCACTGGGCTGCACCCAGCCCGCGGTCAGCCAGCAGATGAAGGCGCTGGAGGCGTCCGTCGGTACCCCGCTGCTCGTCCGCAGCGGGCGCGAGATGCGGCTCACCCAGGCGGGTGAAGCGCTCGTCCGCCACGCCGGCACCATCCTTGCGGGGCTCACCGCCGCCGAGGAGGAGATCGCCGCCATCGCGGGCCTGCGCGCCGGGCGGGTACGGCTCGTGTCGTTCCCCAGCGGCAGTTCCACCCTCGTACCGGCCGCGCTCGCGGCCCTGCGCGCCGCCCACCCCGGCACCCGGGTCTCCCTCGAGGAGGCCGAACCGCCCGCGTCGGTGGAGATGCTGCGCGAGGGCGAGTGCGACGTGGCGCTCGCCTTCCGGTACGAGGGCGCGGCGGGCGGCCAGGAGGGGGAGTGGGACGACCTCGTCGTACGGCCGCTGCTGAGCGACCGGCTCGTCGGGCTCGTACCGGAACGGCACCGGCTCGCCGGCGCCGGGTCCGTGGCCATCGGGGAGCTCGCGGACGAGCCGTGGATCGCCGGATGCCCGCGCTGCCGCGGACAGTTGGTGGAGGTGTGCGAGGGCGCCGGGTTCACCCCGCGGATCGACTTCGCGACCGACGACTATCCGGCCGTGGTCGGTCTGGTGGGCGCCGGTCTGGGCGTCGCGGTGCTGCCGCAGCTGGCCATCGAGTCCGTACGGCCGCGCCACGCGCGCGTGCTGACGCTGCGGCCCGCGGTGCGGCGGGAGATCGTGGCGCTGACGCTGCCGGACCTCGCCCTGGTGCCGGCCGTCGCGGCGACCCTGGACCACCTCGCGCACGCGGCGGCCCGGCAGCCGTGACCCGCGGCCGCTCGACGGCGAGCACGCGCGGGGGCGAGAAAAGAGGCGAGAAAAGAAGGGCACGCGTGCGTGCCCTTCATGTCGGGAGCTCTGGGTCCAGGAGCTCGGGAACCTGGAACGCCGAAACGTTCCTTCAGTTGTTCGAGGCGCTGTCCGCGCCAGTGGCCCCCGCCGACACCAGCCGGTTCCGCGCCCGCCCCATGAGTTCTTCGCGCTCGTCCTCGGTCAGGCCGCCCCACACGCCGTACGGCTCTCGCACCGCCAGCGCATGCGCCGCGCACTGCGCGCGCACGGGGCACCTCATGCAGACCTCCTTGGCCGAGTTCTCGCGAGCGCTCCGGGCCGCGCCTCGCTCGCCCTCCGGATGGAAGAAGAGCGAGCTGTCCACCCCGCGACAGGCAGCCAGCAGCTGCCAGTCCCACAGGTCCGCGTTCGGTCCGGGAAGGCGGGAGAAATCTGCCATTACGTGACCCCTTGTAGCCGTTCTGAGCGGATACGGTGCCCACGACCGTACATCTCTTATCTAAGGAGATGAAAATATGACTCATTGCGAATCTAGCCTCAGACACCAGCAGATGGGAAGAAATAGGGCTGAATGGGGCACCGGTTGTGATGAAACGTTGAGGGTCGGCCCCGCATGTCTGCGCCGTGTCCGCTCCCTCACGTAGAGTGCCGAAGATGGCACACGGCCCCGTAACTCTTTCGAGTGACCGTCGTTGAGAGTGCGGAGGCGGTTGAAACAAGAAGTGCTCGGGCTAGTGTCCGAGACAGTCGACCGCACAGGTGACGATTTCGTACCAGCCTGGAGGCTCAAGGTGACGTGCATCAGCTGCGGAGGGCGGCCATGACATCCGTCCTCGTCTGCGACGACTCCCCGCTTGCCCGAGAGGCGCTCCGCCGCGCGGTCGCGACCGTGCCCGGCGTCGAGCGCGTGACGACCGCGGCCAACGGCGAGGAAGTCCTCCGCCGCTGGGGCGCCGACCGTTCGGACCTGATCCTGATGGACGTACGCATGCCCGGACTGGGCGGCGTCGAGACCGTGCGCCGGCTGCTGTCCGCCGACCCCGGCGCGCGCATCATCATGCTGACCGTCGCCGAGGACCTGGACGGTGTCGCTCTCGCGGTCGCCGCCGGGGCGCGGGGCTACCTCCACAAGGACGCCTCCCGCGCGGAGTTGCGCGCGACGGTGACGCAGGCGCTCGCCGACCCGACCTGGCGGCTCGCCCCGCGGCGGCTGCGGTCCGCCGAGATGGGGGCGGCGCCGACCCTCACCGCGCGGGAGATCCAGGTGCTCGAAGGGATGAGCCATGGGCGGTCCAACGCGGAGATCGGGCGGGAGCTGTTCCTGTCGGAGGACACCGTGAAGACCCATGCTCGGCGGTTGTTCAAGAAGCTGGGTGCGTCCGACCGGGCGCATGCGGTTGCCCTTGGCTTCCGGTGGGGCTTGGTTCGCTGAGAGCTCGGTCGTACCGGCCGTCGTTCTTGTGCGGGTCGTTCGTGGCTGGTCGCGCCCACGCGGCGGTAGCCGCAGTTGATGCAGCCCCGCGCCCCTTCAGGGCGCGGTTCTGCCGTCGGTCACATGGCTCCGTCGGCGCCCGCTGCTCGTTTCGGCGCGGATGCCGCATGCTTGAAGATGTGGAGTCTCTCGGGGACGAGTCGGTCGAGCGGAAGGGGAGGGCGCAGGAGATGAGTTCCGGCGCACCTGCTCATAACGCTTCGGTGCACAACATCGGACGCGATGCCACGGACCACACGGCCGCAAGGCACCATGGACCGATGCGCGACGACGAGGCGGCGAACGCCGCAGGGGCGATCGGTGCACTCGTCCATCGCGCGGTGGACGGGGACGAGCAGGCCACGCACGATCTGCTCGCCCATGTCCACCCGCTGGCGCTGCGGTACTGCCGCACCCGGTTGTCCCGGCTGCCGGGCGACGCCCGGCACTTCGTGGAGGACCTGGCGCAGGAGGTCTGCGTGGCCGTCCTGCTCGCGCTGCCGCGTTACCGGGACACCGGCCGTCCTTTCGAGGCGTTCGTCTTCGCCATCGCCGCGCACAAGGTCGCCGACCTGCAGCGGGCGGCGATGCGGCACCCCGGTTCGACGGCGGTCCCGTCCGACGAGATGCCGGAGCGGCCGGACGACTCGCTGGGCCCCGAGGAGCGCGCGCTGCTCAGCAGCGACGCCGAATGGGCCAAGAAACTGCTGGCCAACCTGCCGGAGAACCAGCGGGAGCTGTTGCTGCTGCGCATCGCGGTGGGGCTCACGGCCGAGGAGACAGGTCAGATGTTGGGAATGTCACCTGGCGCGGTCCGGGTGGCGCAGCACCGGGCCCTGAGCCGGCTCAGGGCACTGGCGGAACAGTAATTCCTGGGCGGTCGGCGGCTTTCCCGAAGTCGGCGCCTTTCTTGAACAGGCCGCTCGGGGATTCCGTACGAACATACGAAGCCCGAGGTCACGCGGAATCGTGGAATTCGACGGCCCTGCTTCCCGTTAGCATGGACATCCGCACCGATCAAGGCCATTTGGAGAAGGTGTCATGACTGCGAACGTCGACGGAGTGCCCGGTAAATTCGCGACACTCGGGCTGACCTACGACGACGTGCTGCTGCTGCCGGGAGCCTCCGAGGTCCTCCCCAACGCGGTCGACACCTCGTCCCGCATCTCGCGCAACGTACGGGTCAACATCCCGCTGCTGTCGGCGGCGATGGACAAGGTGACCGAGTCCCGCATGGCCATCGCGATGGCCCGCCTCGGCGGCGTCGGCGTGCTGCACCGCAACCTCTCGGTCGAGGACCAGGTCAACCAGGTCGACCTGGTCAAGCGGTCCGAGTCCGGCATGGTCACCGACCCCATCACGGTGCACCCGGAGGCCACCCTCGCCGACGCGGACGCGCTGTGCGCCAAGTTCCGCATCAGCGGTGTCCCCGTCACCGACCCGGCCGGCAAGCTCCTGGGCATCGTCACCAACCGTGACATGGCCTTCGAGAGCGACCGCAGCCGCCAGGTGCGCGAGGTCATGACGCCGATGCCGCTGGTCACCGGCAAGGTCGGCATCTCCGGCGTGGACGCCATGGAGCTGCTGCGCCGCCACAAGATCGAGAAGCTTCCGCTGGTCGACGAGGCGGGGGTCCTCAAGGGCCTGATCACCGTCAAGGACTTCGTCAAGGCAGAGAAGTACCCGAACGCCGCCAAGGACTCGGAGGGCCGTCTGCTGGTCGGTGCCGCGGTCGGCGCGAGCCCCGAGGCGCTGGAGCGGGCCCAGGCGCTGGCCGAGGCCGGTGTGGACTTCCTGGTCGTCGACACCTCGCACGGCCACAACAGCAACGCGCTCAGCTGGATGTCGAAGATCAAGTCCAGCGTGAACGTCGACGTGATCGGCGGCAACGTCGCCACCCGCGACGGCGCCCAGGCGCTGATCGACGCCGGTGTCGACGGCATCAAGGTCGGCGTGGGCCCCGGCTCCATCTGCACCACGCGCGTGGTCGCCGGCATCGGTGTCCCGCAGGTCACCGCCATCTACGAAGCCTCCCTCGCCGCCCGCCCGGCCGGCATCCCGCTCATCGGCGACGGCGGCCTGCAGTACTCCGGCGACATCGGCAAGGCGCTGGCCGCCGGCGCCGACACGGTGATGCTGGGCTCGCTGCTCGCGGGCTGCGAGGAGTCGCCCGGCGAGCTGCAGTTCATCAACGGCAAGCAGTTCAAGTCGTACCGCGGCATGGGCTCGCTCGGCGCCATGCAGTCCCGCGGCCAGGGCAAGTCGTACTCGAAGGACCGCTACTTCCAGGCCGAGGTCGCCTCCGACGACAAGCTCGTGCCCGAGGGCATCGAGGGCCAGGTGCCCTACCGCGGCCCGCTCTCCAGCGTCCTGCACCAGCTCGTCGGCGGTCTGCGCCAGACCATGGGCTACGTGGGCGCGGCCACCATCGACGAGATGGAGTCCAAGGGCCGCTTCGTGCGGATCACCTCCGCGGGCCTGAAGGAGAGCCACCCGCACGACATCCAGATGACGGTCGAGGCGCCGAACTACAGCAGCAAGTAGGCGACAGGCGTACGAAGGGCGGTCCCGGATCCATCCGGGGCCGCCCTTGTCGTACCCGTCGGCGATACTGGAAGACGCTGAAACGCATCAGGGAAAGGCCACAGACGTGACTGAGATCGAGATCGGGCGCGGCAAGCGCGGCCGCCGGGCGTACGCCTTCGACGACATCGCCGTCGTCCCCAGCCGCCGTACGCGGGACCCGAAGGAGGTCTCGATCGCCTGGCAGATCGACGCCTACCGCTTCGAGCTGCCCTTCCTGGCCGCCCCCATGGACTCGGTCGTCTCCCCAGCCACCGCGATCCGCATCGGCGAGCTCGGCGGCCTCGGCGTCCTGAACCTCGAAGGCCTGTGGACGCGGCACGAGGACCCGCAGCCGCTGCTCGACGAGATCGTCGAGCTGGACGCGGACACGGCCACCCGCCGCCTCCAGGAGATCTACGCGGCCCCCATCAAGGAGGAGCTGATCGGCGCGCGCATCAAGGAGGTGCGCGACTCCGGCGTGGTCACGGCCGCCGCGCTCTCCCCGCAGCGCACGGCCCAGTTCTCCAAGGCGGTCGTGGACGCGGGCGTCGACATCTTCGTCATCCGCGGTACGACGGTCTCGGCGGAGCACGTCTCCGGCTCGCACGAGCCGCTGAACCTGAAGCAGTTCATCTACGAGCTCGACGTCCCGGTGATCGTCGGCGGCTGCGCCACGTACACGGCGGCCCTGCACCTGATGCGCACGGGCGCGGCGGGCGTGCTGGTCGGCTTCGGCGGCGGCGCGGCGCACACCACGCGCAACGTGCTGGGCATCCAGGTCCCTATGGCGACCGCGGTCGCGGACGTGGCGGCGGCCCGGCGCGACTACATGGACGAGTCCGGCGGCCGGTACGTGCACGTCATCGCGGACGGTGGCGTGGGCTGGTCCGGCGACCTGCCGAAGGCGATCGCCTGCGGTGCCGACTCGGTGATGATGGGCTCCCCGCTCGCGCGGGCGACCGACGCGCCCGGCCGCGGCCACCACTGGGGCATGGAGGCCGTCAACGAGGAGCTGCCGCGCGGCAAGAAGGTCGACCTCGGCACGGTCGGCACGATCGAGGAGGTCCTGACGGGCCCCTCGCACACCCCCGACGGCTCCATGAACTTCTTCGGCGCGCTGCGCCGGGCGATGGCCACGACCGGCTACAGCGAGCTGAAGGAGTTCCAGCGCGTCGAGGTGACGGTGGCGGACTCGCAGCACAAGCGGTAGGGGGTACGGCGCCTGAAGGGCCGGTCACCTGGTGGGTGACCGGCCCTTCCGTGTGCCTGGCTTGCGGGGCGCGTGGGGTGGTGTGGGGGCGTGCGGTTGCGTTCGGGGCGGATATGGGCTGGTCAGCCGGGTCGAGGGCGATAACGTCCGTATCGGCGCCCCAAGTTGTTGGAGCGCCCCCTTCCAAGGATTTGGTTCCGGACCCCGCTCCTCGGGGCCCGGCCCGATTTCCAACGGACCGCCTACCGGGTCAATGGGCGGCGTCGTGGAAGGGGGCGCCGATGGGTCGCCACCGCAAGCCCACTCGCTGGGACCGGATCCGTCTGTGGACGGTGAAGTGCCGGAGGAGGTGGATCTTGCGGATTTTCGGATGGTGAGCGGCCGCCCCCACGCAACTTAGGGGCGGACACTCCGTGATCCATCCAGGAGCCTGCCGCAGTTGCCCGCTGCGGTGGGCTCCACCTGTCTCCGTAAGGTACCCGCGCCGCGGCCGCCATGCCACCAGCCCCGAAGTCCGGCACACCCGCGCGCCCCCCTTCACCACCCACGCGCCGCCCCTCCGCCGCGCACCGGCAGCGTCAGAGTGCCGCCTTCTTGGCCCCCGTGAAGGCGACGTACGCGGCGATCGCGAAGAACACGAACGTCAGCGGGTCGGCGTCCGCCTTCCAGGCCGCCTGGACGACGTCGAAGTGCTGGAAGAACAGTTCGCTGAAGCTGAGCGGGGTCTCCTTGGCGCCGATCATCGCCTCGCCCACCAGCTGGCCGATGTAGACGGAGCCCAGGGAGAGCACCGCGCTCGCGACCGGCAGCACGGGGTTGCGGCCCCCGAGACGGCCCGCCGCGAGGCCGACCAGGAAGCCGACTCCGACCGCCGCCCAGCCGATCTCGTGCTTGGTCATGCCGATGATCGCACCGTAGACGCCGGCGGCGGCGACGGCGGCGACGACGGCGGCCATCAGACCGAGGCCGACGTTGTTGCGCGCCGGAAC
Source organism: Streptomyces sp. NPDC006476 (assembly GCF_040612015.1). NCBI lineage: Bacteria > Bacillati > Actinomycetota > Actinomycetes > Kitasatosporales > Streptomycetaceae > Streptomyces > Streptomyces sp. NPDC006476. The sequence goes on from NZ_JBEXPK010000005.1 coordinate 93,423, forward strand.
GGGAGCGGGGACGGCCCCGTACGGGACCCCCGGTGCCGGCGGCGGGGGTACGGCGCCCGGCTGCGGGGCGTACGGAGCGCCGTCGGTCGGCTGCTGCGCGTACGGGTTGCCGTCGACCGGCTGCGGCTGCGGCTGGGACTGGGCCTCCGGCTGCGCCGACGGCTGCTGCGGCGGTGGAGCTGACTGGCTCATGACAGGAATCCCCCCACGGGATGGAACGTGCGGAATGGTGAAGCGGAGAAACGTGCGCACGACTGTGCGACGAGTGAGGGGAGACTAACAGGCAGGACTGACACGGCCACCAGTGAATTTGCCGTCAGAGCCGGTGCGCCGCCCCCGTCGGTGCCGCCCCGCGCGTGTCCAGGAGCAGCTGGGCCTTCACCGACAGGCCCTGGAGGTCGTACGTGCGGTGGTGCTGGAGCAGGATCGTCAGGTCGGCGTCGGCGGCGGCCTCGTAGAGGGAGTCGGCGCGCGGGACCGGACGGTCGAGGACGTTCCAGGACGGGACGTGCGGGTCGTGGTAGCTGACGGAGGCGCCCAGTTCCATCAGGCGGACGGCGATCTCGCGCGCGGGGGTGGCCTGTTGGTCGGCGAGGTCGGGCTTGTAGGTGACGCCGAGCAGGAGGACGCGGGCGCCGCGCGCGGACTTGCCGTGTTCGTTCAGGAGCGTGGCCGCGCGCTGGACGACGTAACGCGGCATCTGGCTGTTGACCTGCTGTGCCAGTTCGACCATGCGCAGGGTGCGGCCGGCGGGGACGGTCAGGTCCTGCGGGACGGCGTGGCCGCCGACGCCGGGGCCGGGGCGGAAGGCGTGGAAGCCGAACGGCTTGGTCTCGGCGCAGCGGATCACGTCCCAGAGGTCGACGCCGAGGTCGTGGCAGAGGACGGCCATCTCGTTGACCAGGGCGATGTTGACGTGCCGGAAATTCGTCTCCAGGAGCTGGACCGTCTCCGCTTCGCGCAGGCCACGCGCGCGTACCACCTTGTCGGTGAGGCGGCCGTAGAAGGCCGCGGCCGACTCGGTGCAGGCGGGGGTGAGGCCGCCGATCACCTTGGGGGTGCCGGCGGGCGTGACGTCGCGGTTGCCGGGGTCCACCCGGCTGGGGGAGTAGGCGAGGTGGAAATCGCGCCCCGCGCGCAGCCGTGAACCCTCTTCGAGGATCGGGCGGAGCAGGTTCTCCGTGGTGCCCGGGGGGACCGCCGACTCGAGGATCACCGTGGTGTGCGGGCGCAGGTGGGCGGCCAGGGTGCGGGCCGCCGCCTCCACCTGGGCGAGGTCGAGACCGCCGTCCGGACCGGGCGGGGTCGGCGCGCAGATGACCGCGGTGCGGACGCGGCCCAGCTCAGCGGGGCTGGTGGCGTGCCGGAAGCCCCCCGAGAGCATCCGGCGCAGTTCGGCGGGGCTGAGCGAGCCGGGCTCCGGCCCGGTGCGGTAACCGAGCGTGGGGATGCCCGCGGCCACGGCGGCCTGGGCCAGGGGCAGGCCGAACGGGCCGAGTCCGATGACGGCGAGATCTGCGGGCATGGCGTGGGCCGTCCTTCCCAGTAACCGAAGCGGGACAGGTGCGCAAGCCCGGTGGACAGGATGGGCGAGCGCAATGTCAGACTAGGAGTAAATATGACCGTTATGCGGGATTGGTCGCCTGTGTTTTCCGGTCGTCCCGGGAAAGTTGTCCACAGGGTGGGGAGCCGTGGTGGCTGAAGTCGGGCAAGACGGTCAGAATTTGGGCATGGGGGGTACGACACGGGCTTCGCCCGACGGGTGCGGCCGGCGCTATCGATAGCGGGAGGCAGCAGTGAGGACAGCGACACTGGGGCCGGTGCAGCGGGCCGAGTCACTGGCGGCAATGGCCGAGCGCGAGCTGGACGTGCTGGTGGTGGGCGGCGGTGTGGTCGGTGCGGGCACCGCCCTCGACGCCGTGACCCGCGGCCTGTCCACCGGGCTGGTCGAGGCGCGTGACTGGGCGTCGGGCACCTCCAGCAGGTCCAGCAAGCTGATCCATGGCGGACTGCGCTATCTGGAGATGCTGGACTTCGCCCTCGTGCGGGAGGCGCTCAAGGAGCGCGGGCTGCTGCTGGAGCGCCTCGCCCCGCACCTCGTGAAGCCGGTGCCGTTCCTGTACCCGCTGCAGCACCAGGGCTGGGAGCGGCTGTACGCCGGCTCGGGCGTCGCGCTCTACGACGCGATGTCCATGGCCCGCGGACACGGGCGCGGTCTGCCGGCCCACCGGCACCTGACCCGCCGTCACGCCCTGCGCGTCGCGCCCGCCTTGAAGAAGGACGCACTGGTCGGAGCCCTGCAGTACTACGACGCCCAGATGGACGACGCGCGGTACGTGGCCACCCTGGTGCGCACGGCGGCCGCATACGGCGCAACGTGCGCCAACCGCGCCCGGGTGACGGGTTTCCTGCGTGAGGGCGAGCGGGTCGTGGGCGCGCGCGTGCAGGACGTCGAGGCTGGCGGCGAGTACGAGATCCACGCCAAGCAGGTCGTCAACGCGACCGGGGTGTGGACCGACGACACCCAGGCGCTGGTTGGCGAGCGCGGACAGTTCCACGTCCGTGCCTCCAAGGGCATCCACCTCGTCGTGCCGAAGGACCGCATCAACTCCTCGACGGGCCTGATCCTGCGCACGGAGAAGTCCGTCCTCTTCGTCATCCCCTGGGGCCGGCACTGGATCGTCGGCACGACCGACACCGACTGGGACCTCGACAAGGCGCACCCGGCCGCCTCCAGCGCGGACATCGACTATCTGCTGGAACATGTGAACTCGGTGCTCGCCGTGCCGCTCACCCGCGACGACGTCCAGGGCGTGTACGCGGGGCTGCGCCCGCTGCTGGCCGGCGAGTCCGACGCCACCAGCAAGCTGTCGCGCGAGCACACCGTGGCCCACCCGGTGCCGGGGCTGGTGGTCGTGGCAGGCGGCAAGTACACGACCTACCGGGTCATGGCCAAGGACGCCGTCGACGAGGCGGTGCACGGGCTCGACATGCGGGTCGCCGAGTGCGTCACGGAGGACGTGCCGCTGCTGGGCGCCGAGGGGTACCGGGCGCTGTGGAACGCGCGAGCGCGGATCGCGGCCCGGACGGGGCTGCACGTGGTGCGCGTGGAGCATCTGCTGAACCGTTACGGCTCGTTGGCCGAGGAGGTCCTCGACCTCATCGCCGCCGACTCCTCGCTGGGCGAGCCGATGCCGGCCGCCGACGACTATCTGCGCGCCGAGATCGTGTACGCCGCCTCGCACGAGGGGGCGCGGCATCTGGACGACGTCATGACCCGGCGCACCCGTATCTCCATCGAGACCTTCGACCGGGGGACGCGCAGCGCCCGTGAGGCCGCCGAGCTGATGGCGCCGGTGCTGGGCTGGGACAAGGACCAGATCGAGCGCGAGGTCGAGCACTACGAGAAGCGGGTGGAGGCCGAGCGGGAGTCCCAGCGGCAGCCGGACGACCTGACGGCGGACGCGGCGCGGCTGGGGGCGCCGGACATCGTGCCGTTGTAGGGCGCCGGACACTGTGGCGCTGTAGGGGGCCGGTGCGGGGTCCCGGACACTGTGCCCGCTGCGGGGTCCCGGACACTGTGCCCGCTGCGGGGTGCCGTTCTTGGGGCACCCCGTAGCCGCCGTCCCCGGGGAGCCCCGCTCGGTTCACTCGAACGAGTGTCGTGAACCGGGATCTTCGTTCGGAACCGGATCGTTCTACGAGATGCGGGGGCAGAACTCGGCGGCGAGCAGGGCCGGTTCGAGGTCGGGGTCTGTGATCGCCGTCGTGTTCACCCGGTAGGTGAGGACGCGACGGCCGTCGACGGTGGCCGCGGTGCGCACGTAGCTGCCGAGGATGCGGCCGTTGTGTCCCCACACCGTGGTGCCGCACGGCAGCTTCTCCGGATACAGGCCCATGCCGTACAAGCCGTGTGCGGCGCGGGTGTCGCGCATCTCGCGCAGCCGGCGCGGGGGCAGCAGACGCCCGCCGAGCAGGGCCGTGTAGAAGCGGTCCAGATCGGTGAGCGTGGTCACCAGCTCGCCCGCGGCCCCGGCCACCCGCGGGTCGAGTTCGGTGACGTCGGTTCCGTCGGCGGCGTAGGCGCGGCCGTGCGGGGAGGGAAGCGACATGCGGGAGCCAGGGAAGGAGGTGCCGGTCAGACCCAGCGGAGCGATGATGCGGCGCTCGGCCTCGGCGGCGTAGGAGTGACCGGTCACCTGCCGGACGACCATGCCGAGCAGGACGTAGTTGGTGTTCGAGTAGGAGAAACGGCCGGGGTGGGCCGGGGGGTGGGTGAGGGCCATGCGTACGGCCTGACGAGGGGAGAGGGGGACCAGGCCCTTGGTGTCGGCAGTGAAGTCGCGCAGACCGCTGGTGTGGGTGAGCAGGGCGCGCAGGGTGATCGTGCGGCCGTCGGTGCCGGCTCCGCGCACCAGACCGGGCAGGTGCTGCTCCACGGTGTCGGACAGCTTCAGCCGGTGGTCTTCGGCCAGTTGCAGGACGAGCGTCGCGATGAACGTCTTCGTCATGCTCCCGGCGCGGAAGTGGTCGTCGCGGGCGATGCCGGTACCGGCCCGGGCGTAGTGACTTCCGGCTCCATCGCGGACCAGCAGCGCCGCGGCCGGGGCGCCGCCCCGCGTGACCAGCAGCGGGAGGACCGCGTCCGTGGTCGGCGGCCGGGGCGCGGAGGAGTCGGCCGGGGTCAGGGCGAGCAGCGCCAGGGACAGTGGCAGGACCAGCAGCGCTCGAAGCGACGGCATCGTGGGCTCCTCCCTTGTCACGGCACATCATCCAGGGTGGCGGGACGCGGACTTGGTCCGGGTCTGGCGGCGAGGAGGTGGCTTTGCGATGGTTGTGACGGTCCTGTAAGGGGACTGAGCGAGGTCGGTCGGCCGTCGAACCGGTGTGCGCGGGCCGTCGTCGGGCCAGGGGCACCCTGGGCGTCGGGCACTTGTCGGGTGAGGGACAATGGAGGCTCTGTCAGGGCGGGTTGTATGAGGGGACGCATGTCGGAGGCGGAGCGGGCGGGTACATCTCGTCAGGACACTCGTCAGGACAAGAGCGAGCGTCTTCTCGCCGGGCGATACCGGCTGCACGACGTGCTCGGCCGCGGCGGCATGGGCACGGTGTGGCGGGCCGAGGACGAGACCCTGGGCAGGACGGTCGCCGTCAAGGAGCTGCGGTTCCCGTCGAACATCGACGACGACGAGAAGCGCCGGCTGATCACACGGACGCTGCGTGAGGCCAAGGCGATCGCGCGGATCCGCAACAACAGTGCGGTGACGGTCTTCGACGTGGTCGACGAGGACGACCGGCCGTGGATCGTGATGGAGCTCGTCGAGGGCAAGTCGCTGGCCGAGGTCATCCGGGAGGACGGCCTGCTGGAGCCCAAGCGGGCCGCCGAGGTCGGGCTGGCCATCCTGGACGTGCTGCGCTCGGCGCACCGCGAGGGCATCCTGCACCGCGACGTGAAGCCGTCGAACGTGCTGCTGGAGTCCGACACCGACCGGGTGGTGCTCACCGACTTCGGCATCGCCCAGGTCGAGGGCGACCCGTCCATCACCTCCACCGGCATGCTCGTCGGCGCGCCCTCCTACATCTCCCCGGAGCGGGCCCGCGGGCACAAGCCGGGTCCCGCGGCGGACCTGTGGTCGCTCGGTGGACTGCTGTACGCGGCGGTCGAGGGCGTGCCGCCCTACGACAAGGGCTCCGCGATCGCGACCCTGACCGCCGTGATGACCGAGCCGCTGGAGGAGCCGAAGAACGCGGGTCCACTGAAGGACGTCATCTACGGGCTGCTCACCAAGGACCCGGCGCAGCGGCTCGACGACGCCCGGGCGCGGGCGATGCTCAACGCCGTCATCCACGCGCCCGAGCGCCGGGCCGAGCCGGAGCCGCCGGCGGACGCGACCAAGGTCGTGCCGATCCCGGCGCAACCGGACCGGCCCGCTGGCAAGGGCGGTTCGGGTGGCTCCGGGAGCAAGCGGGGCGAGGAGGCCGGGGAGAAGCTGCGCGGGGCGCTGCGCTCCATGCGCAAGGCCGCCGTGGCGGCTGCGGCCGGTTCGGCGGCCACGTCCCGCGGCAAGTCGGGCGGTGGTACGGCGGGTTCGGGCGCCGGGGGTGCCGCGTCGGGCGGGACCGTGGCCGACGGGACCGCCGGAACGGGGGCGAAGGGGGCCGCGGTTCCGCCGCCGCCCGGGGCTCCTCCCGCGGCGCCGGGTGCGCCCAAGGTCCCGGGTGCTCCCTCGGCCTCGCGTGGTGCTGCGGCTCCGGCGGGCGGGAAGGCGTCTTCGGCGCCGTCGATTCCGTCGCAGTCGTCGGCTTCTTCTGCCGGGTCTTCATCTACCGCGCCCGCCTCCGCCGGGTCCTCTTCTGTCGGGTCCTCTTCTGTCGGGTCGGCGGCTTCCGGAACTGCTGCGGCTTCCAGTGCCTCTGCGGGGCTTGCGGGATCTGCGGGCTCTTCCGCCTCCCCGGCGTCCTCCGCCTCCTCGGCGTCTCCCGGGGGACCCTCCGGAGGTTCGAAGGGTGCGGGGCAGGGAGCGAGCGGGGCGGCCGGTGGCCGGAGTTCGGGGTGGCCGGTGATGACGCCGCCCGATCTGCCGCCGCGGCCCGTGCCGAGGGCGCCGATCACCGACGTGGTGCCCCGGCGGACGCTGGTGATCATCGCGGTGGTCGTCGCGCTCGCCGTGATCGGGACCGTGCTGGCCCTCACGCTGGGCGGGGGCGACGACACTTCCGACAACGGGGCGAAGAAGGGCGGCGGAAAGGCAGTCGCGAGCGCGTCCGCCGGCCCTCGTACCAAGGAGGACACGGGCGCCGGAGGCAAGGCCGACGGCGGCTCGACGAAGTCCCCGGGGGTATCGACCGGGGACGGTACTCCGGGCAACAGCCCGAGCGCGTCCGGCGGCAGCGGGGCGCAGGCGGGCGGTTCCTCCGGTGACGACGGCGCGGTGGCGTCGACGTACACGGGGAGCCAGGGGTACTCGATCGGTTTGCCCAAGGGCTGGAAGTACCAGTCGACGAGTGCCGCGGGAGACCGGTTCACCGGGCCGGACGGGCAGAAGCTGCTCGTCGCCTGGACGTCCACGCCGAAGAGCGACCCGGTGGGGGACTGGAAGAACCAGGAGCGCTACATGGTGCGCTCGCAGTACCAGAAGATCCGCATAGAGCAGGTGGACTACCGCGGCTGGAACGCGGCCGACTGGGAGTTCACCTATGTGGAGGGCGGGACGCAGTACCGGACGATCGACCGGGGATTCGTCGTGAACGGCCATCTCGGGTACGCCCTGATGTACACGGCGAAAGCCGCGAACTGGGACAGTGACCTCCGTAAGGACACCTGGCACACGCTCGCGAAGACGTTCGAACCGAAGTCGTAAAGTGACTGGTCCGAGTTTGAAGCGTCAGATCTGGCATCCCCTCTCTGTGGGTTGCCTCCGGCACGTATCGTGAAGGCTTGCGGACCGTACGCATCCAGGTATGCGTTCGGAACAGGGCACAGGGCGAACGGAATTGACCGACCGGGCGGCCGAGGGAGGCAGCGTGGACGACTATGCGGGTCGGGTGCTCGCCGACCGCTACCGCCTGCCGTTGCCGCCGTCCGACGAGTACGAACTCACCGAGACCCGGGCCTTCGACACCTACAGCGGACAGGAAGTCCTGGTGCGGCAGGTGCCGTTGCCGGAGGTCGTCGAGGCGGAGGTGCTCGACGCGGAGGGGCTGCCGGACGGGTTCACGGCGCGTGACCCCTGGGACCGGGGGAGTCGGCGCCCGTCGGCGCGCGGTGGCGTCCGCAGGCCAACGGACCCCGCGGTGCGGCGGGCGGTCGAGGCGGCCCAGGCGGCGGCGCGCATACCCGATCATCCTCGGCTCGACCAGGTCTTCGACGTGTTCGCCGAGGGCGGGTCGCTGTGGATCGTCAGCGAGTTGGTGGCCGCGCGGCCGCTCGCGGCGCTCCTCGCCGAGAAGCCGCTGCCTCCGTACCGGGCGGCCGAGGTGGCCTCCGACGTCCTGATGGCGCTGCGGGTGTTGCACGCGCACGGCTGGGTGCACCGGAACATCACCGCCCGCACGGTCCTCGTCTGCGACGACGGCCGTGTGATGCTGACGGGCCTCGCGGTCGGCGCCGCGGAGGAGGCCCTGTGCGGCTACGACCCGGTACCGGCCCCGGACGACGAAGGACCGCCGGGCAGCGCACCGGCTGACGGCCGGGGAGACGCCGGAGGGTACGGCGGAGTTGAGGCCTCCGGCGGTACGGGGACCTTCGGCGTGCTCGGCGGACAGGCCGGTCCCGGGGGGCGCGGCGGACAGGGTGCGCGGACTTCCCCGGGCGGGCTCGGTGACGTCGATCCCGTGGCCGCCCGGAGTGCCGCGATCAGGGCGCGCACGGCCGGCGGGCTGCCGAGTGCCGAGGCGGACACGGCCCACGGGAGCGGTGGGTCGGGGGCCGTGGTGCCCAAGGCCCTGGAGACCGGTGGGGACATCAGGGCCGCGCGGGCCGGGGCGATCGCCGCCTATCGGGCGGGCGCCCGTGCCGCGGCCCGCGTCCAGGAGGCACAGAACGGCCGCACAGCCCTGCCCGGCGCCCGCCCGGCCCCCGAGTCGGACCCCGCGACGCAGGCCAACGGCACGGCACAGCCGTATCCCTCGGGTGAGGGTGTCGAGCATGCGCCCCAGGTACCGCCGGGGCAGATAGCCGACCCGTACGGGGTGGGCGGAGCACCCTGGCACGGCGCCTCCCGTCGTCCCGGAGCCGGAGGAACTCCGGTGCCCGGGGGGCCCGGCAACGGCTCCCTGGAGCAGGACGGTCCGGCGGCGTTGCCCTCCGGGGGCGACAACGGCCGCGGCACGTATGCGGAAAACGGCGCCCACAACGGGGGTCCTGGCACCGGTGACCCCTTTGGCGCGCCCGGCACCTCGGCCCACGACCTGGGTGCGGCCCCCGCGACCGGCCTCCCGCAGTCGGACACCGGTGCTCCCCGACCGCCCGCCCACTGGAACGACTTGCTGGCCAAGACCCCCGTGCCGTCCCGTGGGCCCACCACGGCTCTCGAGGCGGAGCGGGCGCGGCAGGCTCGGATGGCCGTCGTGGGGCCCGTCACCGAACGGTGGGCGCCGGAGCAGGCCGGGCCCGTGCACGAGAACTGGCAACTGGCGGCGCCCATCGGGCCGGCGACCGACCTGTGGGCGCTCGGAGCCCTGCTCTTCAGGGCAGTCCAGGGACACGCGCCCTACCCCGAGGAGTCGACGGCCGAGCTGGTGCAGATGGTCTGTGCCGAGCCGCCCGCCTTCGCCGAGGAGTGCGGGCCGCTCAGGCCGGTCGTGGAGTCGTTGCTGCGACAGGACCCGACCGAGCGGCTGGAGTTCGAGGAACTCAGGGGCTGGCTGCGTTCGCTGGTGCGGTCGGCTCCCGAACCGGACGCCGGTACGCATGTGGTCCCCGCGCCGCCCGCCGACCCGAACCGGCTGCCGATCATCCGGCGGCGCGGCGAACTGGTGCGCAGGCGGCGCGCCGGGCTGCCCGCGACCTCCCCGCACGGCCGGCACAAGCGGGCCAAGGAGCAGGCGCAGTCCCCCCGACGACTCGGCAGGACACTGCTGCTGTTGATACTGCTGTTGCTCGCGGGCGCGGTCGCCTACGCGATGCTGTTCATGCCCAAGGCCGGCGACGACGGTGCCGCGGGCGGGCAGCGGACCGGAGCGGCCGGGGACGTCAGTCCCGCGCCTCAGCCGTCCGGAAAGAGCACCGGCGGCCAGTCCCCGTCCCCCAAGTCCTCGCCCACGCCCGAGAAGAGCCCCTCGACCTCCGCCGGGGCCACCGGAACCCAGACCACCGACCCCGACATCGCCGCCGGGTTCACCCTGCGCAAGGACCCCGAGGGGTTCCAGGTCGCCGTGGCCAAGGGGTGGAGCCGGGCGGACAAGAACGCCTGGAACCAGGTCGTCTACTCCAAGGGCGACTTCCAGCTGATCGTCGTGCCGGGGCGGGACGGCGCCGTGACGTACGGCAGCGATCCGATGGCGTACCAGCGCGACGAGGAGCACGAACTGCAGCCGTACCGCAGTTCCAGCTGGGCCACCGCGAGCGGGCTGAGAACCATCACCGTGGGCACGCGGGTCATGGCCGAGGGGCAGTTCACCTGGACCGACGGCAGCGGACACGATCTGTACGTCCGCAATCTCGCGATCCTGATCGACGGGCGGTACCACGTCGTGCAGGTGCGCGGCCCGGAGTCCCAGCGCGACGAGGTGACCAAGCTGTACGAGCAGGCGTACTCCACCTACGCCTACACCAAGTGAGTCACTCTCCGTGATCCACGGCGTCGTAACGTGCCGGACGCCCTGAGGTTCACTTCTCGCGGCCGAAGCGACAACCGTCACAGTGGTGTCACCTTGGCACCCCCGTGGTTCCCAGCGAGCGGGCAGGTCCTTAGTCTGACCCTGTCAAGACCATTGCGGGGCAACGTGAATCAGATGCAGGGCCAGCTTGTCGCGGGCCGCTACCGGCTCGCCGACTCCATCGGCAGCGGCGGCATGGGCCGCGTGTGGCGGGCACACGACGAGGTGCTGCACCGGGCCGTCGCGATCAAGGAGCTGACCGCCGCGCTCTACGTCTCCGAGGGCGACCGGGAGCGGTTGCTCGCGCGTACGCGCGCGGAGGCGCGTGCCGCGGCGCGGATCAACCATTCCGCAGTCGTCACGGTGCACGACGTGCTGGAGCACGACGGGCGGCCGTGGATCGTGATGGAGCTCGTCGAGGGCTACTCGCTGGCCGACGCGGTCAAGGAGCGCGGGCGCGTCGAGCCCGCCGAGGCCGCGCGGATCGGGCTGTGGGTGCTGCGGGCGCTGCGCGCCGCGCACTCCGCCGGCGTGCTGCACCGTGACGTCAAACCCGGCAACGTGCTCATCGGGCACGACGGCCGGGTGCTGCTCACCGACTTCGGCATCGCCCAGATCGAGGGCGACACGACCATCACCCGCACCGGCGAGGTCGTCGGCTCGGTCGACTACCTCGCCCCCGAGCGGGTCCGCGGCCACGACCCGGGCCCCGCCTCCGACTTGTGGGCGCTGGGCGCCACGCTCTACACGGCGGTGGAGGGCCGCTCACCCTTCCGCCGCACCTCGCCGCTGTCCACGATGCAGGCGGTCGTCGAGGAAGAGGCCACCCAGCCGCAGTACGCCGGCCCGCTCGGGCCCGTCATGGCGGCCCTGCTGCACAAGGACCCGGCCGCCCGGCCCAGTGCGGCCGACGCGGAGCAGATGCTCGCCGAGGCGGCGGAGGGGCGGCGCCCCAGCACGGCGCAGGTCTATGTGCCGACCCAACATGTGGGCAACCGCTACGAGACCCAGCCCGGCACTGGTTCGCACACCCACAACGGTGCGACACCGCCCACGGGCTCCGTGACGCCGTACCCGCCCATGACGGGGGTCACGGCGATCGGGCCGACCGGTATGGGTCCGAACGGTATGGGTCCGAACGGTATGGGCCCGCACGGTATGGGCCCAACCGCTCCCGCCGCCCGGCCCAAGCGGCGGCGGCTGCGCGCCGTCGTCCTCGTCATAGCCCTCGCCGCGATCCTCGCCAACGGCGTGGCCTTCGGCCTGGCGAAGTGGGACGAGTGGCGTGGCTCGGACAACTCCGGCTCGTCGTCCTCGCAGGACCCGTCGCCGACGGGTTCGCCGACCGGGGGCACGGGCGGGACCGATCCCGCCAACTGGACGCCGTACAAGGATCCCTGGGGCTTCACCGTCTCCCTGCCCAAGGGCTGGAAGCGGCAAGTCGTCGGCGTTTCCGGGCCCCTGCGGCAGGTCGACTACACACCCGACGGCGGCAAGCACTTCGTCCGCATCGCCATCGACACCTCGCCGGACTTCAACAGCGCCTACGAGCACCAGAAGGACCTGGAGCAGCAGCTCCAGCGGCTCGTCGCCTACCACCGCGTCCAGCTGCAGCGGAACCTCTACCGCGACCGGGACGGCTCGGTATGGGAGTACACGTGGACCGCGCAGGCCAAGGACACCAAGTTCCCGGGGCCGCGGCGCGCCATCGAGGAGACGTACATGTCCCGCGAGGGCACCGAGTACGCGATCTACATGTCCTCGCCGGCCGCCGACTGGGCGACGACGGACAAGCAGTTCAAGGCGGTGCTGCAGGGCTGGCAGGAGAAGACCGCCCCGTAGGCGGTGTGCGGGAGTTGGCCGGTCGGTGTCCCGGAGCCGGTTCCTCCGGTGGGGCATGATGGGGCCCATGGGGACCGAGGGGGAAGGCGTCCGTGTCGTCGCGGGCCGGTATCGGCTGGAGACGCGGCTCGGACGCGGCGGCATGGGCGTGGTGTGGCGGGCGACCGACGAGCTGCTCGGCCGGCAGGTGGCGGTCAAGGAACTCCCCTTCGACGACACGCTCTCCGACGAGGAGGCCCGGCAACGGCGCGACCGCACCCTGCGCGAGGCGCGGGCGGTGGCCCAGCTGCGGCACCCGCACATCATCGTCGTGCACGACGTGGTCGAGGACGACGAACGCCCGTACATCGTCATGGAGTTGATCGACGGCGGCTCGCTCGCCGACCGGATCTCCGCGCGCGGCCCGGTCGACGCCGACGAGGCCGCGCGGATCGGCATCGGCCTGCTGAGCGCGCTGCGCACCGCGCACGCCGCCGGTGTGCTGCACCGGGACATCAAACCCGCCAACGTGCTGATGGAGGCCGGCTCCGACCGGGTCGTGCTCACCGACTTCGGCATCGCGCAGGTCGCGGGCGCCACCACCCTCACCGAGACCGGCTCCTTCGTCGGCTCGCCCGAGTACACGGCCCCGGAGCGGATGTCCGGGGCGAGGACCGGCCCGGAGTCCGACCTGTGGTCGCTGGGCGCGCTGCTGTGCACGGTGCTCAGCGGTGAATCCCCGTTCCGGCGGGACTCGTTGGGCGGCATCCTGCACGCCGTCGTCTTCGACGAGATCCGCCCGCCCGCGCAGGCGGAGCCGCTGCTGCCCGTCGTACGGGGCCTGTTGGAGCGCGACCCGGAGCGCAGGCTCGGCGCCGCGCAGGCCGAACACATGCTGCGTGCCTTCCGCGACCTCGGCCGCACCCCGCAGCCGTCCCTCTACACGCCCACCCAGCGGAACGTGCCGCGCCCGCCGCCACCCGCCCCCGCGCCCCCGTCGCCGCCCACGGTGGAGACCCGGCGCTCCACCCGGGGCGTGCTGGTGGCCGCGCTGCTGGTCGCCGCGATGGCGGGGGCGGGGGTGTCGGCGGCCGCGCTGCTGATGAACCGGGACGACGAAGCGGGCCGTACGCCCGCCGGTTCGGGGCCGAGGACGTCGGTGAGCGCCTCGCCCTCGCCGTCCCCGAGTAGGTCGAGCGGCGCCGGCGGCAGTTCCAGTCCCAGTTCCAGTCCCACGGCTCGTTCCAGCCCCAGCTCCGCCGCGACGCGTCCGTCCGCCCCCTCCGGCTACCGCGTCGCCGACGATCCGGGCGGCTTCTCGCTCGCCGTGCCGGAGGGCTTCACGCGTTCGCCGCAGGGGGAGCGGGTCTTCTACCTGTCGCCGGGGGAGACCTTCCGTCTCGGCATCAAGGTCGCCGACCCGGATGCGGACGGTCCGCTCGCGGTGATGAAGCGCTCGGCGGCCAAGGGGCCCGACACCAACCCCGGTTACCACGACGGGCAGGTCACGTCGACCGAGCACGACGGACACCCCGCCGCCCTCTGGGAGTTCACCTGGAACGGCTTCAGCGCGGCGGAGGGCCCCCGGCACACCTACGACCTGTGCTGGGACGAGGGCGGGCGGATGTACGACGTCTGGGTGTCGGCGCCGGTCGGCAAGGTGCGGGAGGCCAAGGAGTACTTCGACGTGGCGGTGGACACGTTCGTGGCACGACCCGGGGGCTGACCCGCCGGCCCTAGGACCGGGCGGCCCGGAACCGCCCCGGGGTCACCCCGAACTCCCGGCTGAAGGCGTGCGACAGGGCGTACGGCGTGCCGTACCCGGCCTCCCGCGCCACCGCCGCCAGGGGAGCGTCGGTGTCCCGCAGCCGGGTCGCCGCCAGGGTCAGCCGCCACCAGGTCAGGTACGCCATCGGAGGGCGCCCCACGAGCGCCGTGAAGCGGCGGGCCAGGGTCGCCCTGGACACGCCCGCCTCCGCCGCCAGCCGGTCGTTGGTCCAGGGGGCCGCCGGATCGGAGTGCAGGGCGCGCAGGGCCGCGGTGGTGACCGGGTCGCTCAGCACCGCCGGCCACACCCCCGCGGAGGCCTCGGTCATCCACGCCCGGACCATGTAGACCAGCAGCAGGTCGAGCAGGCTCGGCAGGGCGAGACAGGCTCCCGGGCGCCGCTCGTCCAGCTCACGGGCCAACAGGTCGACGGCGGAACGGAGTTCGGGGTGGGCGCCGACCCGGTTGGGCAGATGGACGACGTCGGGCAGCTCCGCGAGCAGAGGGTGCACGCGGCTGTGGTCCAGGCGGTACTTCCCGCACAGCAGCTCCACCTCACGCCCGTCCGGCCCGTGCGGCGGTGTCCGTATCTCCTCGAAGGGCACCGCCCCCGCCGTGTCCCCCGGGGAGTCCGCCAGCACATGCCCGGCCCCGCGCGGCAGCAGTACGACGTCACCGGCGCCCAGGGTCACCGGCTCGCCGCCTCCGTCGGGCCGCAGCCAGCAACCACCGGCGAGGACCACATGGAACCCCGCCCCCTCGTACGGCGCGAGCCGTGTGCGCCAGCTGCCGCCCACCCGCAGCCGGTTCGAGGAGGGCTGCCCGATCCGCACGGCGGAGATCGCGTCGCTCACCACGTCCATGGATCGAGTGTATGCCGGTCGGATCGCGGATGAGACGTACGCGTATTCGATGGAGTCAGACAGGCATTGGAATGCTCATTCGTGCCGCCTACCGTCGATGACATGACTGAAGACAGCGCACAGCGTTTCGTGATCGGGGACGTCGAGGTCGTCCGGGTCGTCGAGTGGGAGGCGCCCTTCGCGCCGGCCCGGGAGCTGATCCCGGGCGCGGGACCCGAGGTGTGGCGGGAGAACCGGGAGGTGCTGGTCCCGGACCACTGGGAGCCGGAGAGCGACCGGGCCGTGGTGGCGGTGCAGACCTGGGTGCTGCGCAGCGGCGGGCGGACCGTGCTCGTCGACACGGGGATCGGGCACGGGCGGGAGCGGCCGAGCAACCCGCTCTTCCACCAGCGGCAGGGCGTCGGACTGCCGAAGCGCCTCGAGCGGGCCGGGGTGCGGCCCGAGGACGTCGACCTCGTCGTCAACACCCACATCCACGGCGACCACGTCGGCTGGAACACCCATGACGTGGACGGCACTTGGACGCCCACCTTCCCCAACGCCACCTATCTGCTTCCCGCCGCCGACGACCGCCACTTCGGGCCCGAGGGCGCGTACGGCGGCCCGGTGCGCCCCGACGACCGGCTGACCTACGAGGACAGCATCGCGCCGGTCCACCGGTCCGGGCAGGCCGTGCTCTGGGACGGTGAGCACCGCGTCGACGAACATCTGACCCTGGAGTCCGCGCCCGGCCACACCCCGGGCTCGTCCGTCCTGCGGGTCGCCTCCCGCGGTGAACGCGCCGCGTTCGTCGGTGACCTGCTGCACAACCCCGTCCAGATCCCGCACCCCGAGTGCAGCAGCCGCCTCTGCCTGGACCCCGAGGGCGCCGCCGTCAGTCGTCGCCGGGTGCTCGAACGAGCCGCCGATCAGGGCGAGTTGGTTATCCCGGCGCACTTCGGCGGCTCGGGGGTCGCGGAGGTGCGACGCCGTGGCGAGGCCCTCGTCTTCGCGCCCTGGACACCGTGACCCGGCCCCGCGTCGACAAGTCGCCGCCGCGCACGGTACTCATGGGACATGAGTGCAGGCGGCGAACAGACGCGCGTGGGCCGGGTACTTGGCGGGCGCTACCGGCTGACCCGGCGCATCGGTTCCGGCGGCATGGGCACCGTGTGGGAGGCGCACGACGAACTCGTGGACCGGGACGTCGCCGTGAAGCAGCCGCGGCTGCCGGGCGACCCGGAGGACGAGCAGCACCAGCGGGCCGCCCACCGCCTCTACCGCGAGGCCCGCGCCGCCGCCCGCGTCGACCATCCGTCCGCCGTCTCCATTCTCGACGTCGTGGTCGACGAGGACGGACTGCCCTGGATCGTCATGGAGTTGGTGCGCGGGGAGTCCCTGCACGAGGTGCTCCGGCGCGGCCCGGTCGACGCCGTCGAGGCCGCCCGGATCGGCCTCGCCGTCCTCGGCGCGCTGCGTGCCGCGCACTCCGTCGGGATCGTCCACCGGGACGTGAAGCCCGCGAACGTCCTGCTCGGTCCCCAGGGCCGGGTCGTCCTCACCGACTTCGGCATCGCCCATGTCCAGGGCGAGGAATCCCTCACCGTCAGCGGGGAGTTCGTCGGCTCACTGGAGTTCGTCGCGCCGGAGCGCATGTCGGGGCGCGGCGCCGGGCCGTCCTCCGACCTGTGGTCACTGGGCGTGCTGTTGTACGCGGCCGTCGAGGGCGCGTCCCCCTTCAGGCGTACGGCGGTGGAGTCGACGCTGGCCGCCGTCATCACCGCCGATCCGCCCGAGCCGCGCCGGGCCGGCCCGCTGGGCCCGTTGATCGCCGGGCTCCTGGTGAAGGACCCCGAGCAGCGGCCCGGCCCGGAGGAGACCGGGGAGGTGCTGGAGGCGGTGGCAAAGGGGTGGCCGGTGCCGCGGGTCGAGGAACGGGTGACGAGGGCTCAGGACGTCGGGCTGCTGCGGGGGTTCGCGGACGACGCGGGGACCGTACGGCTGGGGGCGAAGCCCCAGGACCCGGGGCCGGACCCGGGGTCGCACCCGGGTCCGGACGCGGATGCCGAACCGTCCGCCGGGCCGCCGCCCGGGACGGTGAGCGCGTCCGGCGGCGCGGAAGAGCCGGACACCGCGAGTGTCCCGCGCGCCCCGAAGCGGGCCCTCCGTGTCCGTCCCGTCCCGCTCGCCGCGGTCGCCGCGCTCCTCGTCGGCGGGACCTGGTGGGGCACCTCGTACTTCGCCGGATCCGACGAGGACGCGGGCGTCTCCGAGCAGACCGCCACCCTCACCGAGACACCGGCCCGCGCGACGCCCAGTGCGGCGGCCTGGACCGCGCACCGGGACACGGGGACGGACGCCGTGCTCTATCTGCCGAAGGGGTACCAGAAGCTTTACGGGACGGACAAACCCGGCGACGACCCACGGTGGAGCATCTACAACGACGGCGCCGATGAGGTCATCTCGGTCCACTTCACCGAGTGGACCAAGGCCCCCGCCGCCCCGATGACCGAGGCGCGCAAGACAGCGATCGGCATGGAGGGGCACGAGCGCACCGCGGGCCAGTACACCGCCACCACCTTCCACGGCGACCAGGCCGCCCTCGCCGACGTCACCTACGATCAGGACCGTAAACCGGTCCGGGGGCTCCAGCTCGTCGTCCGCACCGCCGACGACCGGATGTACCAGCTCCAGGTGCAGATGCCCAAGGGCACCCCGGACGAGAAGCGGGGCACCGCCGTCTTCAAAGGCGCGCGGGAGCGCCTGCGGATCGGAAAGGGCTGAACCGGAAAAGCCCGAACCCTCGCCCGCCGTCCCCGCCCAACGCCCTGATCAGCGCAAACCTTGCCAGTGACCACTGGCGGTGTGTGTGTACTCGGTGAAGCCGCGTTACCGACGGGTACCCAAAGTTTCGGTACCGGAATACCCTGCGGCTCATGACGGACGCGCAAGCCCCGGCCAAGACCGGCACGAACCCCCTCGCCCCCGCGCCCGAGGGCGCCCGTACCGCCTCCGACGTGGTCACCCCGGAGCTGGTCGCCCAGCTCACCAAGGGCGTGGTCGGCTCCGGACGCACCGCAAACCACACGCCGTTCACCGGCGAGAAGCTGGCCGACCTGCCGGAGTCCACGCCCGAGGACGTGGAGAAGGCCTTCCAGGCTGCCCGCAAGGCCCAGGCCGTGTGGGCGCAGACGCCGGTACGGCAGCGCGCGGCCGTCCTGCTGCGCCTCCACGACCTGGTCCTGGAGCGTCAGGCCGAGGTCCTGGACCTGATCCAGCTGGAGACCGGCAAGGCCCGGCTGCACGCCCACGAGGAGGTGCAGGCCGTCGCCGTCGCCGCCCGCCACTACGGCCGCAAGGCACCCGCGTATCTGAAGCCGAAGCGGCACACGGGCGCCGTACCGACCCTCACCAAGGTCACCGAGCTGCGCCACCCGCGCGGGGTCGTCGGCCAGATCGCCCCCTGGAACTACCCCCTCGAACTCTCCGTCGGCGACGCGCTGCCGGCCTTCGTCGCGGGCAACGCCGTCGTCATGAAGCCGGACACCGAGACCTGCCTCACCGCCCTGTGGGCCCGCGACCTGCTCATCGAGGCGGGGCTGCCCGCCGACGTCTTCCAGGTCGTGCTCGGCGAGGGCCCGGTCGTCGGCCCCGAGGTCGTCCGGCACGCCGACTACGTCTCCTTCACCGGCTCCACCCGCACCGGCCGCGAGGTCGCCCAGGGCGCCGCCGCCCGGCTGGTAGGCGTCTCCCTCGAACTCGGCGGCAAGAACGCCATGCTGGTCCTCGAGGACGCCGACATCGAGAAGGCGGCCGCGGGCGCGGTCCGCGCCTGCTTCTCCTCCGCCGGCCAACTGTGCATTTCCATCGAGCGGTTGTACGTCCACGAGTCGATCGCCGACGCCTTCCTGGAGCGCTTCGCCGCCCGCACCAAGGCCATGCGGCTCGGCACGTCCCTCGCCTACGGCGCCGACATGGGCTCGCTGGTGGGGGAGCGGCAGCTGGAGACGGTCACCTGGCACGTCGAGGAGGCGGTGGCGAAGGGCGCGAAGCTCGTCGCCGGCGGTGTCGCACGCCCGGACATCGGCCCGTACTTCTTCGAGCCGACGATCCTCGACGGCGTGACCGAGCCGATGGCGGTGTGCACGGAGGAGACCTTCGGTCCGGTCGTCTCCGTCTACCGCTTCACGACCGACGACGAGGCCGTCGAGCACGCCAACTCCACGCCGTACGGCCTCAATTCCTCGGTCTGGACGAAGAACGGCGCCCGCGGCCGCCAGGTCGCCGCGCGCCTGCGCACCGGCACGGTCAACGTCAACGAGGGCTACGCCCCCGCCTACGGCAGCGTGCAGTCCCCGATGGGCGGCATGAAGGACTCCGGGCTCGGCCGGCGCCACGGCTCCGAGGGCATCCTCAAGTACACCGAGGCCCAGACGGTCGCCCAGCAGAGGCTGCTGCCGATGGCTCCGTCGCTGGGGATGGACGACGAGCAGTACGCGCAGTTCATGAGCCGGAGCCTGCGGCTGATGAAGGCTCTGCGCTTCAAGTAGGAACGCTTCGGTTCTCAACGAGGAGAGCACGTGCCCCAGGACACCCACGACTACGACGTCATCGTCGTCGGCTCCGGCTTCGGCGGCAGCGTCACCGCCCTGCGCCTCACCGAGAAGGGCTACCGCGTAGGTGTCCTGGAAGCCGGCCGCCGCTTCACCCGCCAGAGCCTGCCCAGGAACTCCTGGGACCTGAAGAACTACCTCTGGGCGCCGAAGCTCGGCATGTACGGCATCCAGCGCATCCACCTGCTCGGCAACGTCATGGTCCTCGCCGGCGCGGGTGTCGGCGGCGGCTCCCTGAACTACGCCAACACCCTCTACGTCCCGCCGAAGCCGTTCTTCGAGGACCCGCAGTGGCGGGACATCACCGACTGGCAGGAAGAGCTGAAGCCGTACTACGACCAGGCCCGGCGCATGCTCGGCGTACGGCTCAACCCGACGATGACCCCCTCCGACGTCCATCTGAAGGCGGCGGCGGAGCGGATGGGCGTCGGCGACACCTTCCACCTGGCGCCGGTCGGCGTGTTCTTCGGCGACGGCGAGGACGCCGAGGGAAAGGTGAAGGCGGCCCCCGGGCAGCAGGTCGACGACCCCTACTTCGGCGGCGCGGGCCCGGCCCGCAACGCCTGCATCGAGTGCGGCGAGTGCATGACCGGCTGCCGGCACGGCGCGAAGAACACCCTCAACGAGAACTACCTCTACCTCGCCGAGAAGGCGGGCGCGGTCGTGCACCCGATGACGACGGTCGTGTCGGTCACGGACGACTCGCAGGGCGGGTACGCGGTCGCCACCCTGCCGACCGACGACCGCAGCGCCGAGGGCCGTACCTTCCGGGCCCGCCAGGTCGTCATCGCCGCCGGCACCTACGGCACCCAGACCCTGCTGCACCGTATGAAGGCCGGCGGGCAACTGCCCTACATCTCGGACAGGTTGGGGGAGCTGACCCGCACCAACTCCGAAGCCCTGGTCGGTGCGCAGACCGACAACCGGCGCTACCGCAAGGCCACCGGCGCGCCGCAGGTCGACTTCACCCGTGGCGTGGCCATCACCTCGTCCGTCCACCCGGACGAGAACACCCACATCGAGCCGGTCCGCTACGGCAAGGGCTCCAACTCGATGGGTGGTCTGTCGATCCTCCAAGTGCCGTACGCGGAAGGCTCGTCGAGGGTGCTGGCCTGGCTCAGGAGCGCCGCCCGCCACCCGCTGCTGGTCCTGCGCTCCCTCTCCAACCGCCGCTGGTCGGAGCGGACCATCATCGGCCTGGTGATGCAGTCACTGGACAACTCCCTGACGACGTACCTGAAGCCGGACGGCGTCGGCAAGGGACTGCTCACCGCCCGCCAGGGCCACGGCGCCCCCAACCCCAAGCAGATCAAGGCGGCTTCCGAGGCCGCGTCCGCGATCGCCGCCGACATCAACGGCTTCGCCGGCTCCAACGTCGGCGAGCTCATGGGCACCCCCCTCACCGCCCACTTCCTCGGCGGCTGCCCCATCGGCTCCTCTCGCGAGACCGGTGTCATCGACCCCTACCACCGCCTGTACGGCCACCCCGGCATCTCGGTCGTGGACGGCGCCGCGGTCTCCGCCAACCTGGGCGTGAACCCGTCCCTCACCATCACCGCGCAGGCCGAGCGGGCGATGTCGTACTGGCCCAACAAGGGGGAGGCGGACCCGCGTCCGGAGCAGGGAGCGGCGTACGAGCGGCTGAAGCCGGTCGAGCCGATGAGTCCGGCGGTCCCCGCGGAGGCGTTCGGCGCGCTGAGGCTGCCGTTCCTGGGAATGCCGGCGGTGCCGCCCAAGCCGTAGGGCCACGCCGGTACGGCTCCGGCATCGGACAGGAAAGGACCCGCGCTCCCCTCCGAGCGCGGGTCCTTCACTTTTCTTGCGGTGGGTTTTCCGGTTCCGGTTATGCGTCCGACCCGGCCCTGCGGCGCCGGGCGACGACGACGGAGCCGGCGCCGAGGACGACCGCGACACCGCCGACCAGGCCGATCACGGGCAGCGCGGAGCTGGAGCCGGTCTCGGCGAGGCTGCCGGTGGCGGACACGTCACTGACGTCCTTCAGCGGCTTGCGGCCACCCGTCTGCGGCTTGGCGTCGCCGGGCTTACCGGCGTCGGAGCCGGCGGCCAGGATGTCGAAGAAGTAGACCCAGCCGTTCGGGTCGTCGGCGACCCAGCAGCCCTGGTCGTCAGCGTACTCGGCGAGACCGCCGGTCAGACCGAGGGAGTCCGGCACCTTGCCGGAGACGCTGAGGCGCAGCTGGTACGAGACCGACTTGCCCGCGTCCAGCGAGAACGCGGTGAACGTGCCGCCCTCGCCCGCGGCGTCCGCGATCGTCTTCCAGGTGCCGGAGGACTTGTCCAGGACCTGGACCTTGATCTGTCCCGAGTAGTCCTTCGCGTCCTCCCAGCCGACGGCGGCGACGCCGATCAGCGGCTTGATGTCCTTGATCTTGGTGTCGCCGTGGTTGGTGACGTTGAAGGAGAACGGCACCCAGCCGCTTCCGGCGACGATCGTGTCGGGCAGACCGGACAGACCGCTCTTCAGGTCGGCGCTGAGCTCGGCGGTGCTGTCGCCGTTCTCGTCGACGCAGAGCTCGGCACCGCCCGGGGAGCTCTCGCTGGGGCTCGGCGACGGGGAGGTGGAGCTGCTCTGCGAGGCGGCCGGGGAGCTCGCGGGGGCGGCGGGGGTGCTCTCCGGGGCGGCGGGGGTGCTTTCCGGCGCCGCCGGGGTGGTCTCGGGGGCGGCCGGGGTGGTCTCCGGCGCCGCGGGGGTGGTCTCCGGCGCAGTGCTCTCCGGCGCCGTCGGGCTGCTCGTCGACGTCTCCGGGGTTCCGTCCGCGAACGCGACCGGAGCGGACAGCAGGGCAAGGGGAGCCAGGACGGCCGTCGCGGCCGCCACGCCCATGGCACGGCGAAGCTTCATCAAGACCTCAAGGGAGTCCAGTGTGGAGGGCTCCGCGTGTGGGGCGCGGGTTGTGGCCCTTGGTTCGTGAAGTTGGATCCGTGACCGGGGTGAATGGTTGTGTTTACCTTCACAGATTTTTTATGTGCCCTGCGTCACGTACGCTCTCCTGCTCGACACCACCGTGCCGCAACCCGTGCGCTTGTCACGCATCCCATGTCACGCTTCACAGAAAGGCGTTCGCGCCGTGGCCGACAGACCGTCCGACGAGCCGAGATCCGGATCGGGTTCCGGCGGGGAACCCTCCATACCCGACGACGTCTGGGAGAAGTTCCTCCAGGACAGCGAACGTGACCTCAGGTCCGCGCCCAAGGAGCCGTCCGCGCGGGCCCGTATGGTCACCGAGCGGCTGCGCGAGCAGGACGCGCGGGGGAAGGAGCCCGAGGGCTGGCGCACCGGGCCGGCCTGGCAGGAGATGAACGGGCGCGGGCGCAGGCGCCGCCGGGTGGGCGCGGTGTTCGCCGTGCTGCTCGCCGCCGCCGTGGCCGTCGTCGCGATGAAGCCGTCGCTGATCCCCGGCGACCCCTTCGGCTCCGGCACGTCGGACGCGGCCGCCTCGCCGCTGCCCGAGGAGACGGCGCCGCCCACCGCGCCGCCCTCCGCCGCGGACCCCCAAGTGCCCACCCTGGCCCGCCCGTTCGCGGGATCCCCGGCACAGCAGTGGGCCGACGGCGAGGCCGGCATCGTGCTGCCGAAGGCCACCGCGCTGGGCTCGATCCCCAAGGACCGGGTCGAACTGGCCCTCCAGCAGACCAGGAAGCTGCTGGTCGACGCCAACCTCAACCCGAAGGTGGTGGCCGGCGGCCGCCCCGAGGCGGCCCTCTCGGTGCTCGACCCCAAGCAGCCGAAGCTGCTGGACGACCTCGACACGGCCCTGCGCACGCCCAGCAAGCACCACGACCCGCTGTCCCTGTTCAGCCGGTTCGACCCGAAGGAGGTGAAGCCCGCAGGGAAGGTCATCAAGGTCCGCGGCCGGATCACCTTCAAGAAGGGCGACTTCGCCGGGGTCGCCGTGCACGCCGACTACACCTTCGTCTACCCGGTCGCCCCCGCCGACGGTTCCGACGAGGTCACCCGCACCATCGTGCGCCGCGTCATCGACGCCGAACTCCCCGACCCCGTGCACTACCGGGTCACCCCCGGCCGGCTGAACCTGCTGAACTACGACGAGGACGGCGGCAACACCTCCTGCGACGTCTACGACGGTTACCTGCACCCGCAGTTCCCGTCCCGGGCGCCCACCGACGGCACCACGCCGACCGGCCCGTCGGTCGACCCGTACGACCGCAGCCGCCCCATCGGCCAGGCGGACTCCTGCGGAACGCTGAGCCGCACCTAGTACCGCACGCGCGGCAGGGCGGGCACACGCCGTACCCGGCATGCGAAGGGCCCCGCGGGACTTGAGGCCGCGGGGCCCTTCTCCGTCAGCACCGACGTCAGGGCAGCGCCGGTGCCCGGGGAGCGGCGCCGGGGGGTTGCGCCGCTGGTCCTGAGTGCGCCCTGGTGGTCCCGAGTGCCCCGGGTCGCCGACCGGGCGCACAAGCGGCGCACGAATGGTCTGGACCTCTGGCACTCCGCAAGGACACGGCAATGCGGTTGTCTGCGATGGGACTTGGGGGCTTTCTAGGCATCGTGCTGGATGGACGCGCCCTCCGCAACCGTTTGACCCAGGGTTGTGCATTTTTGCAGTTTCCGCCGGTCGGCCCCGGGCGTCCCCGGAGCCGACCGTTTACTTGGGTGACCGGGCTGCTGTCCCCTGCCGTCCGGTCACGACCCTGGAACGAGGTCCCACGACGCACGGCACGACCCGTGCGTCTCATCGCTCCAGCAAGCCACGCGTGGTTCTTTCGGGCCCGCCCCTGGCTGGCGCGGACACCCCACCAACGAGGCGGTTCACGGGGCGGTCACGCGCCGTACGGGTGAGAAGGGCCCGAACTCAGATGCGACCGCGGCACAGTTCGAGCAGCGTCATCGCAAGCGGCGTCCCCGGCTTGCCCAGCGCCTCGCGGTAGCGGCCGAGGATCTCCATCTCGCGGGACAGGTGCACCCGCCGGCCGCCGGAGGCGATACGGGTCTGCTGCACGACGGCGGAGACGGCCATCCGTTCCTGGATGAGACCGATGATCCGGTCGTCGAGCGCGTCGATGCGCTCCCGGGCGTCCGCGATGGTCGCTTCCGGTGTGGTGGTCATGTCGGGCTCCTCGGTGAGGGGTGCCCCGAGTCGACAGGATCCGGAAAACACCAGGCGCCCCGGACCTTGTCGGCCCGGGGCGCCTGGGGAAGTCGCTTGTCAGTGGCTCAAGCAGCACGACCATGGCAGCCGGTGGGCCGGTTGCCATAGGTAAACGTCGAGCGCTGAAGCATGCCGGGGACTATACATCAGCCCGTTCGGCGTTTGAGGACGAGGCCCGTTCAGGGCGGAAGCGGGGTCCTGGGGGCGGCAGCCCCCAGAGGCGGCGAGGTCACCCACGCCAACCCAGTTAGACTCGGTACCACAGCCCTCGCCCAACCGCCGGAAGGCACCCCGTGTCATCAGCGACCCCAGCCGCCACCGACACCGTCCTGGTCGTCGACTTCGGCGCGCAGTACGCCCAGCTCATCGCCCGTCGCGTCCGCGAGGCCCGGGTCTACAGCGAGATCGTGCCGAGCACCATGCCGGTCGCGGAGATGCTCGCCAGGAACCCGGCGGCGATCATCCTCTCCGGCGGCCCCTCGTCCGTGTACGAGGAGGGCGCCCCCCGCCTGGACCGCGAGCTCTTCGAGGCCGGCGTCCCCGTTTTCGGCATGTGCTACGGCTTCCAGCTGATGGCCCAGGCCCTCGGCGGCACGGTCGACAACACCGGCGCCCGCGAGTACGGCCGCACCGACCTGCACGTGTCCAAGGCGTCCTCCACCCTCTTCGAGGGCACCCCCGCCGAGCAGCACGTGTGGATGTCCCACGGCGACGCCTGCTCCGCCGCCCCCGAGGGCTTCGTCGTCACGGCCTCCACGGACGTCGTCCCGGTCGCCGCCTTCGAGAACGACGAGAAGAAGCTCTACGGCGTCCAGTACCACCCCGAGGTCATGCATTCCACGCACGGCCAGCAGGTCCTGGAGCACTTCCTGTACCGGGGCGCGGGCCTGAGCCCCGACTGGACCACCGGGAACGTCATCGAGGAGCAGGTCGCGGCCATCCGCGAGCAGGTCGGCGACAAGCGCGCCATCTGCGGTCTGTCCGGCGGCGTGGACTCCGCCGTGGCCGCCGCCCTCGTGGCGCGCGCCATCGGCGACCAGCTGACTTGCGTCTATGTCGACCACGGTTTGATGCGCAAGGGCGAGACCGAGCAGGTCGAGAAGGACTTCGTGGCCGCGACCGGCGTCAAGCTGGTCGTCGTCGACGCGGAGGAGCGCTTCCTGACCGCGCTCAAGGGTGTGTCCGACCCCGAGGAGAAGCGGAAGATCATCGGCCGCGAGTTCATCCGGGTCTTCGAGCAGGCCCAGGCGGAGATCATCGCGGACGAGGGCCCGGCGGTGGAGTTCCTGGTCCAGGGCACCCTCTACCCGGACGTCGTCGAGTCCGGCGGCGGCACCGGCACCGCCAACATCAAGTCCCACCACAACGTCGGCGGCCTGCCCGAGGACCTCGAGTTCCAGCTCATCGAGCCGCTGCGCAAGCTGTTCAAGGACGAGGTCCGGATGGTCGGCCAGGAGCTGGGCCTGCCGGAGGAGATCGTCCAGCGCCAGCCGTTCCCGGGCCCCGGCCTCGGCATCCGCATCGTCGGCGAGGTGACCAAGGAGCGGCTCGACCTGCTCCGGGACGCCGACGCCATCGCCCGCGAGGAACTGACCGCGGCCGGCCTCGACCGGGACATCTGGCAGTGCCCGGTGGTGCTGCTCGCGGACGTCCGCTCGGTCGGCGTCCAGGGCGACGGCCGCACCTACGGCCACCCGATCGTGCTGCGCCCGGTGTCCTCCGAGGACGCCATGACGGCCGACTGGTCCCGTCTGCCGTACGACGTCCTCGCGAAGATCTCGACGCGGATCACCAACGAGGTGCGCGACGTCAACCGGGTCGTCCTGGACGTCACCTCGAAGCCGCCGGGCACGATCGAGTGGGAGTAGGCCCCCGCACGCGGACGATCAGGTGCGCTTGATCGTCCGCAGGGGTTCACCGGGCTTCCAGACCTGGACGACCAGGTACGTGTCGTCCTCGACGTAGGTCCGCACGACCTCCGTCAGCTCGGTGCGGAAGAGGTGGAACGGCTCCGGCGGTTCCACCTCTTCGCCGTATGCGGCCTTCGCCGCGGGATCCTCGACCTCGACCGCCCGCCCGGCGATCCGCACGTCGCCCCCGCCCATGGTCTGCCCCTCGCCGGGGTTCGCCTGGAGCGCGAACCGCGCGTCGCGGCGCAGATCGAGGGCCTTCAGCGAGTCCGGCATCATGCCGAGCCACAGCTCACCCTGGAGGAAACGGACCTCGAGACCGGTCGTACGCGGGGAACCGTCCTGCCGGAGCGTGGCCAGGACATGATGGGTGAAGGCTCCGAAGCGCTCCTCGGCGGTCTTCGCGAACTCGGGTTCGGCGGCGCTGAAAGCCGCCCAGTTCCATGCCATACGACCCAGGGTGCCGCCGATACCGGACATCTTCTGTCGTGTATCGGCTGCGCGCGTCATCTTTACAAAACAGCTCTGTTCTCCTGCGCTGACCGAGGGTAACTTCCGCCTCGTCAAGCAACCCAGTGCCGGAGGACCACATGCCCGGGCCGACCCCACCGACTCCGCTGCCCAGCGATCGGCTGCGCTTCGCCATGCCGCCGATGCACGACTCGGTCGACGACGAGCGCAGGCACCGGAAGGAGCGGCTCGCGGGCGCGCTGCGGATCTTCGGCCGGTACGGGTTCGAGGACGGCGTTTCCGGCCACATCACCGCGCGCGACCCGGAGTACAGCGACTGCTTCTGGGTCAATCCGTTCGGTATGCCGTTCAAGCACGTCACGGTGAGCGACCTGGTCCTCGCCAACTCCGACGGGCAGGTCATCGAGGGCCGCTACCACGTCAACCAGGCCGCCTTCACCGTGCACGCCCAGGTGCACGCGGCCCGCCCGGACGTCGTCGCCGTCGCCCACTGCCACTCGGTGAACGGCCGTGCCCTGTCCGCGCTCGGCGAGCTCCTGGACCCGATCACCCAGGAGAGCTGCGCCTTCTACGAGGACCACGCCCTCTACGACGCCTACACCGGCGTCGCCGTCGACGCCGAGGAGGGCCGCCGCATCGCCTCCGCGCTCGGCACCCGCAAGGCGCTCGTGCTGCGCAACCACGGCCTGCTCACGGTCGGCGACTCGGTGGACGCGGCGGCCTGGTGGTTCCTGTCCATGGAACGCTCCGCGCAGGTCCAGCTGACCGCCAAGGCGGCCGGCCGCCCCCTCCTCATCGACCACCGGCTCGCGGTCGCGACCCGCGAACAACTCGGCGGCGACCTGGTCGCCTGGATCAACTACCAGCCCCTGTGGCAGGACATCAGCCGCAGCGAACCGGACCTGCTGTCGTAGGGGGGTGTCGCGGGCCTTCAGAAACCGCGCAGCACCGCCGCCTTGGTCATCGCGAACTCCTCGTCCGTGAGCACCCCGTCCCGGTGCAGCTCGCCCAACTCCCGCAACCTGCGCAGCAGTACGTCGTGGTGGTCGGCCGGCGGCGGGACGGCGCCGGTGGGGCGGCGGCCGGCGAGCTCGCCGCCGCCCCGGGTGGACGGATGCGGCAGTCGCGCGGTGACCGCGGTGGCGACCAGCGCGGTCAGCAGATCGCGCCGCGCGCTGCCCCACAGGTCCAGGGCGTACGGGTCCTTCTCCGGCGGCAGTTTGGAGAACACCGTCTCCCGGGTCACGAACCGCAGAAAGCCGTCCTCGTAACCGGAGTTGGGCAGCCACTCCACCTGCACCACATCGCCGACGGCCATGATCCGCGGCCCCGTCGCCCGCTTGACCCGGTCCGAGGTGTCGGCCCAGTCGAGGCGCACCTGGGTGCCGTCGAAGGAGACCGTGCCGTCGGAGGAACGGACCGAGACCGGCACCGGCGGACCCGGCAGCAGATACGCCTTGGTCGGCTCCTTGGGGATCTGCTCCAGCAGGAGCGCCTGCCGGATCTCCTCCGCCACGTACTCCGCGACCCCGGAACGGTCCACGTCCACCAGCAGCCGGTACGGATCCGCCGCGTCCGGCAGCCGCCCACCGGTCGCCTGCAGCAACGGATCCGCCCCCTCGCGCAGCCGCATCCGCAGCCGCCCCCGCTTGCGCTCGGGCTCGAAGACCACACCCGCGATCGCCTCGAGGGGTACGGCGACCTCCCCGTACGTCTGCCGGAACAGCGGCACGGAGCGGTGCAGGCCCGGCGTGATCCTGACCGTGGTGCCGTCGAAGGCCCAGGTCCCGTCGCGCTGGATGATCTCGGCCATAGGGAAATTCTCGCAGCCGGGTCAACACGGCGGCCCCCGCTTCACCCACGCTGACCAGACCTGGCCGACGAGGAGGGGGTGGCGTAGGGCACAATTCGCTGGCATCACAGGGGAGTTGCAGGACGGCGGCCGACCCCCGGACGGGGGCCGCCGGTCGATGGGATCGTGCGGAAGGCGGGCGTCGGGCGTGGCGGTGCAGGAGGCGAGAGGCGGGGCGGACATGGGCGCGCCGGGAGGGGCGCACGCGGGTGGCTGCACCTGCGGAGACTGCCCGCACGGGGCGCGCGAGGGACATCGGCGGGCGGTCGCCGAGTTCCTGCTGATGCGCGACGGGTTCGCGGCCGGACAGGGGGTGCCCGCCGCGGTCGCCCACTCCGCGCAGGCATCCCGCCAGTGGGTGTCGGAGGAGCTCAGCCAGTCCGCGGAACTGGTCGCCGAACGCGGCCGCGCCGAGGGCGAGGCCTGGCTGGCCCGGCTGTGGCTCCGTACGACCATCACCGTGTGGGCCCTGGTGCTGGTGTTGCTGCTGGTGCAGTCCCTGACGGCGATCGGCGCGGGATGGACGGCGGCGCGCACGGCCGGACTGCTGGCGGCGCTGCTGACCGCCGGTGTGCTCACGGCCGCCTCCTGGTTCCACCGCGCCCGGGGCGGCGCGCTGGCCCCGGTCATCGGCGAGGACAACCGTCTCTCCACCTCCCGCACGGTGGCCGCGGCCTGGGTCCTCCTCGTCGCCTTCGCTGTCCTGGTGCTGGTGGGCCGCCTGGCCGCCGCCTCCGACCACGCGGAACGGGACGCGCTGATCTCCGGCCTCGAACTCGCCCGCGCCGCCGGTGTGGTGACCGTGCTGGCGGTGGTCTGCGGGATCGCGGTCCTGGTGCGCCGCGTGGTCGGACTGCGCGTCCTCGCCCAACGCCTGCAGAAGGTACGGGCGCACCGGCCCAGGGCCGCCGACCTGCTCACCGACGACGCGGGCCGCGGCAGCTTCGCCGACATCCAGTACGTCGTCATCAGCACCGTCGCCGTGCTGTTCGCCGCGGTACGGCTCGCCCGGCGCCCCGACCAGCTGCCCGACCTGCCCTGGGGACTGGCCGTGGTGGTGCTGGTCTCGGCGGCGACCTATCTGGCCGGCAAGTACGCCGAGGGCGGCCGCCCGGTGATCCTCTCCGTCGTCCGCGCCCGGGAGGCCGGCGACCTGGACGCCCCGATCCGCACCGGCGACGACATCGAGATCCGCGGCGCCGGTTTCGTGCCCCCGGGCGCCCAGGGCGCCGACCGGCTGTCGCGCATGGTCGTCCGCATCGGCCCGGTCAACGTCCACGTCCCCCTCGTCCCGGTGAGCGGCGGCTTCAGCAACCCGACCGACGCGGTCCTCACCGTCCCGGTACCGGCGGACGTGGAACCGGGCCGGGTCGAGGTGCAGGTCGTCACGGCCGCGGGGGTGGAGACGAACCGGTACGCGGTCGACGTGACCGAGTGATTCATGTGACGCCGTGAGGGGAACGGCACTTGTCGACGCGGACGCGCTGTTCGATCCCGCGCACTCCGTCAGAAATCGGCACGAACACATTGAGCGCCCGGCCCCCGACGTACGTACCGTTTTTCAAGGGGCCCCGGCACACGGGCGAGAGGCGACAGTGATGACTCACGGCATACGCACGGACACGCACACCCCCTATCTCGACGGCGACCGGAACTGGCGCGACAGCGCCACCCGCTACGCCCTCCTTCCACTCCGGATCTTCCTCGGCGTCACCTTCATCTACGCCGGCCTGGACAAGATCACCAACAGCGCCTTCATGAAATCCTCCGGCGCGGGTTCCATCGGTGACACCATGCGGTCCGTTCGCGACTCGTCCGCCATTCCGGCCCTGGTCGACCTGGCGCTGAAGAACCCGACCGGTTTCGGCTACGCCATCGCCTTCGGCGAGTTGGCCGTCGGCATCGGCACCCTGATCGGCCTGCTCGCCCGCCTCGCCGCCCTCGGCGGAGCACTGATCTCGCTCAGCCTGTGGCTGACGGTGAGCTGGGCGTCGGACCCGTACTACTACGGCAACGACCTCGCCTACCTGATGGCCTGGCTCCCCCTCGTCCTGGCGGGAGCCCCCGTCTTCTCCCTGGATGCCGCACTCCGAGCGCGGCGAACACGGGCGGGAGGTTACCGGTAGCTCCTGGTCGGCGGGGGCTACCGGTGGCGGAGCGCCGACCCGTACGGGGTTGACGCTCCGTCAGGCATGCGCGGCCGGCTCCCTGTCGGCACCGTCCCGCCGAGCCGTCACCGCCCGTCGCCGGCGTATCCCGCGGCTGACCATCCCCACCACACCGGCGAGGAACAGTCCGACGGTGACGACGGGTATCACCGCGAACCAGGGCGTCTCCCACCACCCGCCCGCGTCACCGGCGTACATCGCCCCCGCGAGCGTGAGGAAGACACCGGCGACCAGCCTTCCCGGCTGGAACTCATGACGCAGCACGGGACACCTCCGCCTGTCCGACGTCGACCCGGAGATCGAGGTCGATCGTGCCGCCCTTCCCGGCACCCGGGGCCGGTGTCAGGGTGACGTCCTTGTGCTTGCCCGGCTCCACGTCCACGTCCCTCTTCTCGTCGCCCGGCAACTGGATGTCGCCCACCCCCACGTCGATGCTCAGCCTCACGGTCGCGTCCTTCGGCACGACGACCTTCAACTGGCCCGCCCCCACCTCGGCCTCCGTCGTCACCGTCCGCCCCTCGGGCACCCGTAGCCGGCTCAGATCCAGAGTCCCGACACCGCTCCCGAGGTGGTACGACGTCCCGACGTCGGCCACCGCGGCCGGCTGCCAGGTCGTGCGTGTCCAGTGCGTACTGATGTCCTTGGGCAGGGCGGCCGACGCGGCGAGCAGCGCCGCCGTCACGACGGCCAGGAAGACCGAGCCGGCTCCCGTGCGTCCCAGGAACGCGCTGAGCGCGATGCCCAGGCCGAAGACGAGCAGCGCGCAGGCGAGGCCGGTCTGCAGGCTGGTGCCCAGGGCGTGGTCGTGCCAGGTCGTGCCGGTGCCGATGCCGCCGGCCACGAGAGCGAGGAGGAAGATCCAGCCGCCGATCCAGCGGGGGCCGCGCGGCCTGGGTGCCGCCGGGCGCGGGGTCTGCGGGCTCGGGTGGGCGGTCCAGGGGGTGCCGAGGCTGATGTCGACCGCCGCGGCGATGTCTCGGTCGCGGGAGTCGCGGGGGCCCCAGAGATAGCCGGTGCCGCCGACGTGCGTGCCGTCCTTGACGATCGGGTCGCGCCACCAGGAGGGGTAGGCGGCGGGAGCCGGCGGCGCCTTCGCCTCCGGCGGGGCGTCCGCGACGGCCTGGGCGGCCAGCGGGTCGGGGTCGGGTGCGCCGCGCCGGCGCGACCAGTACCCGGCGCCGGCGAGGAGCAGGGAGAGGACCACGGCGAAGGCCAGCACCCCGCCGTTCCTCAGCATGGTCAGGAACACTCCGCAGCCGACCAGCGCGAACAGTACGGCGGCCAGCGCCTGTCCGTCGACGCGGCCGGTCAGCAGCTTGCGGACCTCGTTCTCCTCGTCGTCCTCGAACGGGACGAGGAGCCAGACGAAGCCGTAGAAGATCAGACCGATACCGCCGGTCGCGGAGAGCACGGCGAGGGTGATCCGGAAGATCACCGGGTCCATGTCGCACTGCCGCCCGAGCCCGGAACAGACCCCGGCGAGCATCTTGAACTGCCGGTCCCGGCGGAACTTCTCGGGGGCGGCGGCTTGGTCACCACCGACGGCTCCGGCCTCCCCGCCCACGGCTCCCGCCTCGCGTGAGTCGGTCTTGGCTTCCGTGCTCTCCGCGTCCCCGATCTCTCGTGCTCCAGCAGCCGCTCCCGCGCTCCCCTGTTTCCACGCGCCCGCGCCCGCCTGCCCGGGCGCCCCCGCGGGTGCGTGCGTGCCCGCGTCGGGCGGGGTGCCGGGCCCCGGACCCGTCGCGGCGTGCTGGTGATCTGTCATGTGTCCATGGTGACGGCCGGGCGCCCCCGACGGGAGTCGGGACGACCCTGGCCGGACCCTGATATCGCCCCTGAGCCGGCGCCCGGGAAGCGTTCGACGGGCCGGGAGGGCGAGGACGGCGAAGATCAGGGGAGTCTCGGGGGTCGACCCTGATGCCCGGCTCCGCCGACCGTGTGAGTATCGATGCCATGCCGGAAGCCGCTGCAGCGCCCCTTGTCGAACCGCGGCCGCCGCGCAAGCTCTACCGCAGCAGCGACGGACGCTGGCTCGGTGGTGTGGCGCGGGGGCTCGCCGGGCATCTGGGGCTGCCCGTGGTCTGGGTGCGGCTCGTCTTCGTCGGCCTGTTCATGGCCGACGGCCTCGGCGCGCTGCTGTACGCCGCGTTCTGGTTCTTCGTACCGCTCGGCGTCGGCGGCGTCGGCGGGCAGCGGCCCCCGTCGCTCGTCGGGACCGAGACCTCGCCCGACGGCCGTCGCAGACTCGTCGCCCGCAAGCCGGACCGGGGCCAGATCGTCGCCCTGCTCCTCATGGTCGTGGTGGCCCTGGTGTTCGTGGGCAACGTCAATCTGAGCGGCGGCGCCAAGGCCTACCTGTGGCCGGCCGTCCTCGTCGGCGCGGGCGTCGCCCTCGTCTGGCGCCAGGCGGACAACGCCCGCCGGGCCCGCTGGGTCGAGGTCGGCAGCCGCCGCCGTACCCTCACCCTGCTGCGCGCGGCGGGTGGTGTCCTCCTCGTCACGGCGGGCGTCTCCGGCGTCTTCGTCCTGCAGGGCTCCGCCGCCCATCTCGGCTCGGTCCTCCAGGCCGCGCTCGCGGTGCTGGTCGGGATAACGCTCCTCGCGGGGCCGTACCTCGTCCGTATGACCCAGGACCTCTCCGAGGAGCGCCTGATGCGCATCCGCGCCCAGGAGCGCGCCGAGGTCGCCGCCCACGTCCACGACTCCGTGCTGCACACCCTCACCCTGATCCAGCGCAACGCGGAGAACGCCGGCGAGGTGCGCCGCCTCGCCCGCGCCCAGGAGCGCGACCTGCGCACCTGGCTCTACAAACCGGAGGGCACCGGCAAGGACGAGGCCGACGAACCCGCCAACCTCGCTGACGCCGTACGGCGCAACGCGGCCGAGGTCGAGGACAAGCACGGCGTCCCCATAGAGGTCGTCGTCGTCGGCGACTGCCCGCTCGACGAGAGAATCGGCGCGCAGATGCAGGCCGCGCGCGAGGCGATGGTCAACGCCGCCAAGTACGGTGGCGAGGGCGGTGCGGTACAGGTCTACGCCGAAGTGGAGGGCAAGACGGTCTTCGTGTCGGTCAGGGACCGCGGTCCCGGCTTCGACCTCGACTCGATACCCGCCGACCGCATGGGCGTCAGAGAATCGATCATCGGCCGCATGGAGCGCCACGGCGGCACGGCGCGGCTGCGCGCGGTGCCGGACGGCGGCACGGAGGTCGAGCTGGAGATGGAGAGGGCGGAGAAGACGTCATGAGCGACCCGACCGAGGCGAACGAGCCCGTGGAGGCGACCGGCGGGAGCGCCGGCGAGCGGCACGTGCGCGTGGTCCTCGTCGACGACCACCGTATGTTCCGTACCGGTGTGCAGGCCGAGATCGGCCGGACCGACGAGACCGGCGTCGAGGTCGTCGGCGAGGCCGCGGACGTCGACCAGGCAGTCACCGTCATCACCGCGACCCGGCCCGAGGTGGTCCTCCTCGACGTCCATCTGCCGGGCGGCGGCGGGGTGGAAGTGCTGCGCCGCTGCGCCGCGTTGATGGCCGACGCCGAGCAGCCGGTGCGTTTCCTCGCCCTGTCCGTGTCGGACGCGGCGGAGGACGTGATCGGGGTGATCCGCGGCGGCGCCCGCGGCTACGTCACCAAGACGATCACCGGCACCGACCTCGTGAACTCCATCTTCCGCGTCCAGGAGGGCGACGCCGTCTTCTCGCCGCGTCTGGCCGGCTTCGTCCTGGACGCCTTCGCCTCCACCGACGCCCCGCCGGTCGACGAGGACCTGGACCGCCTCACCCAGCGCGAGCGCGAGGTGCTGCGCCTGATCGCCCGCGGGTACGCCTACAAGGAGATCGCCAAGCAGCTGTTCATCTCGGTGAAGACGGTCGAGTCCCATGTCTCGGCGGTCCTCAGGAAGTTGCAGCTGTCCAACCGGCACGAGCTGACCCGATGGGCGACGGCACGCCGGCTGGTGTGAGCCTCACACCACACGCGCTCACACCACGCGCGTGGCGCCCGCGAACGGCATCTCGTCGACCGGGGCGATCTTCACCGGCTCCGAGGGGTTCGGGGCGTGGATCATCCGGCCGTTGCCGATGTAGATACCGACATGGCTGATGCCGGAGTAGAAGAACACCAGGTCGCCCGGGAGGAGTTCGGAGCGCGACACGCGGTGGCCCGCGTCGATCTGGGCGTAGGTGGTGCGGGGAAGGGAGAGGCCCGCGGAGCGGTAGGCGGCCTGGACGAGGCCCGAGCAGTCGAAGGCGCCGGGGCCGGTCGCGCCCCACACATAGGGGCTGCCGAGCTTGGAGTAGGCGTACGAGACGGCCGCCGCGGCCCGGGAGTCCGGAGCCTGGGCGGTCGCGGAACCGGGAGCGTCCAGACCGACCCGCACGTCCGAGCCGGACCGTGACGCACGCGTGCCCCCGTCCGCTCCGATCCGGGAGCGTTCCTCGGCCGGCAGCGTGTCCAGCAGTCGCCGTGCCGCGGCCAGCTTCCCGGTGATCGTCTTCTTCTGGCGCCGCAGCTCCGCCTGGCGTGACTTCAGCGCGGTCAGCTCCACGCGCGCGGCTCCGCGCAACCGCTCGATGTCCAGCAGCTGTCTGCGGACGTCCGCCACGGCCGCCGCCTGCCGGGTGCCCGCCCGGTCGACGAACTCGGCCCCGTCGAGGTACCGGTCGGGGTCGTCGGACAGCGCGAGCTGCACCGCCGGGTCGATGCCGCCGGCCCGGTACTGTGCCGCGGCCATCGAACCCAGCGCGTCCCGGGCCGAGTTGAGCTTGTCCGTCTTGCGCGCCGCCTGGTCCCGCAGCGCCGACAGCCGCTTCTCGGCCGCGTCCGCCTTCTCCTTCGCCCCGTCGTACTTCTCCGTGGCGGTCTCCGCCTCCTGGTACAGCTTGTCCACCTTCGCCTTGACCTGCGCCGGCGTCAGCTTCGGCTCGGCGTGTCCGGTCCCGTCGAAGGCCGTGGCGGTGGCCGCGCCCGCGAGGGCGATGGTGAACGCGGTACGGGCCGTGTTGCCGCCGAGCGAACGCCGACTGGGCTTGCGGTGCGCTGCCACGTGGACTGCACGTCCTTTCGTACGACCGCCCCGTACCGAGGCGGCTTACGCGTCCGGCGACGGCCCGCACAGGGGGAACGGCCCGCCGCCGGACCTTCTCGGCGGTGGTGGCCGACTGCCGCCCCTGGCCCGGGCGGCGGTGGGGAGCCGGTCACCTGGGGGAGGACGCTAAACCTGATGGTGTCGGCGGGGTAACGCCTTGTGCGGAACTGCCGCGAGCGGACCGGCGGGTGACCGGATACGACCGTGACGGCGATCCGGGACCGTCGACTTCGCGCAGGACGCTGACCGAAGTGACGGTTTCGGGACACCTGTGGGCGGCATGGTGCTATGGGCCGCATATATGCAGGATCGGGTCAGGGGAGGCGGGCCGGTGTCGGACGCCCCATGCGCCCCTGTTTAAGCTCCGGCCTCATGGACGTACTCATCCACCTCTTCGTCGGCCTGCACATCGTCGGCATCGCCGCGCTCCTCGGTGGCTTCCTCACCCAGCTGAAGGCGATGGGCCGCGGTGAGGCCCGCTTCGTCCCGGGGATGCTGCACGGCGCGCTGACGATGCTGGTCACCGGCGCGATCCTGGTCGGGCTCAACCAGGCCGACGACCATCACGTCAACAACATCAAGATTGGCATCAAGCTGGCGCTGCTGGTCGTGATCCTCGGCCTGGTCTATGTGAAGCGGGACGAGGAGAAGGTGGACAAGAGCCTGTTCGGGCTGGTCGGCGCCCTTACCACGGTGAACATCTTCATCGCGGTGCTGTGGACCTGAGGCCTGCGAGGGCGGCCGCGAGAGCCTGAGCGGCGACCGCCAGGCACGCGGCCACCGCGATCCACAGCAACACCTGTCCCGGCCCCGTGAGCCACGGCACGTGCAGGGCGGCGGCGACCGACAGGACGGCCGTCGCCGTCATCCCCATCGGGAACACGGTCGCCCAGCGGCGCACGTCGTAGGCGGGCCGCGGCCGCAGCACCTCTGCGACGAGCAGTACGGCGTACCAGGCCGCGTCCAGCGCGAGCAGCGCGAAGGTGACGGAGCGCAGGACACCGCGGTCGTCGCCGCTCCACAGATACAGGGACGCGCTGTCCGCGGCCACGAGTCTCGCGCCGGCCAGCGCCGAGATGGAGAGCGCGCCACCCGCGACCCACTGATCGCCGGCGCCCTCCACGACCTGCCGCAGGTCGAACCGGGCGAAGGCGAGACCGTAGAGGACGAGCCCGAGCCAGAACAGCACGAGCGCGGTGTGCGCGAGCCACGCCGTCGACTCCGCGGCCGCGAGCACGGCGCCGAGCACGGCGAGCCCCTGGGTGGCCACGCAGCACAGGAACACCGCGCCGGGCATGCGCCGCCGCCAGTGCCGTACGACGTCCACGAGCAGCACCGGCCACAGCACGGCCGCCAGCGCGAGCAGAGCCTCCGCGAGGGTCTGCCATCCCAGGAGCGAGAAGCGGGTGCCGAGCACGGCGGTCGCCGCGACGGCGGCGAGCGACCCGGGCGTCCTGGCCTCCGCCAGCCAACTCTCCCGGTCCCACAGCAGCCGCGCGGCGAAGTCCGCCGCCAGGTCCAGCCAGCCCCCGCAGGTCAGCACGAGGGCGATCCGCGACACCGTCTCGTGTCCCGTCAGCTGAAGCCCGACCGACAGGATCCCGGTCGCCATGACGGCGGCCCCGGCCGCGGGCGGCCGCTGCGCCCACCAGACGAGGAGAGCGGAGCGGTCGGGCACGGGGCTGCGGCTGCCGGGCATGCGGCCGATGGTAGGGAGCCCGGCCCGGCGTCCGAGAAGGGCACGCGCGCGGTCGGAAGGAAATACGCGCGGGCGCGCGGAGCGGTGGATGGGCGCGGACCGACACCTACGCGCCGAAGTGCGGCTGTGCACGACGGCACACAAACAACGCCCCACGCCTACCGCAACCGCAGCCGACCGCCCCCAGCCGCTTGCGCGCCCCGCACCCCACGGCCGGTGGCGCCCGAAGCGGCTTCGCACGCCTGTCGCGCGCTGGGTCGGCGGGCGCTCAGAGGCCGTCGCGTGCCGCGCATCCCACCGCCGGGTGGCGCGGAAGCGATGCCGCATGCTGCAGCACGTTTGGGGGCCGCGCGGAGGTGTTTGCGGGCCCCGCGCCCCACGGTCGTGCGGCGGCGCGTGAAGCGGCTTCGCACGCCTGTCGCGCGCTGGGTCGGCGGGCGCTCTGAGACCGTCGCGTGCCCACGTCCCTCCGCCGGTGGCGCGGAAGCGATGCCGCATGCTGCAGCACGTTTGGGGGCCGCGCGGAGGTGTTTGCGGGCCCCGCATCCCACGGTCGTGCGGCGGCGCGTGAAGCGGCTTCGCACGCCTGTCGCGCGCTGGGTCGGCGGGCGCTCTGAGACCGTCGCGCGCCGCGCATCTCATCGCCGGGTGGTGTGCCGAGTGCGTCGCGCGCCCGGCGGCCTCATACGGGGCGCACGAGACCGTCCGCGCGCCCCGGCCCGGCGCCTCACGCCGGGCGTACCACGCTGTGGATGATTGATTCGCCGGCGTAGTAGATGGACTCCTCGCGGACGTACGCGCCCGGCTTGGGGGCGTGGATCATCATGCCGTTGCCGATGTAGACGCCGACGTGGCTGATGTCGTCGTAGAAGAAGATCAGGTCGCCGGGCTGGGCGTCGGCGAGGGAGACGGTGGTGCCCGCGTTCACCTGGTCGTAGGTGGTGCGCGGGAGGTCCACGCCCGCGGCCTTCCAGGCGGCCTGGGTGAGGCCGGAGCAGTCGTAGGAGCCGGGACCGGTGGCGCC
The DNA here is from genome assembly GCF_040612015.1 of Streptomyces sp. NPDC006476. Lineage (NCBI taxonomy): Bacteria > Bacillati > Actinomycetota > Actinomycetes > Kitasatosporales > Streptomycetaceae > Streptomyces > Streptomyces sp. NPDC006476. Next base: position 132,132 of record NZ_JBEXPK010000005.1, read on the forward strand.
CCAGACGTACGGCTTGCCGATCTGCGCGCGGGCGAACGCGAGCGCCTTCGCGGCCTTGGCGGCGTAGGAGGAGTCCGTGGAGTCCGTGGTGCCGGTGTCCGAGGAGGAGGTGCCGCCCTGGGACGTGGTCCCCTCCTGGGCCTTCCGCGCCGCCGCCTGCTGCTGGGCCAGCTCCGCGGCCTTGCGCGCGGCCTCCTCCTGCTGCTTCTTCTCGATCGCCGCGAGCCGCGCCTTCTCCTCGGCCGTCAGCTTCGACAGCAGCTCGCGCGCGTCGGAGAGCTTCTTCTGGACCGTGGCCTTGGCGGTCTGCAGATCGCTCTGCGACGTGCTGAGCGTCTCGAGGCTCCGGGAGGCCTCCTCGCGCTTCTTCATCGTCGCGGACTGCTCGGTGAAGTAGTCGTCGACCGCGCTCTTCTGGCGGGCGGTCAGCCGGCCCATCAGCTGCGTCTGGTCGAAGTAGTCCTGCGGGGAGTCGGCGAGCAGGAAGGTCGCCGTGTCGGGCGCGGCGGCACCCGTCCGGTACTGCGCGGCGGCGAAGGAGCCGAGCCTGTCGCGCTCCTCGTTGAGCTTCTGGGCGCGCTTGGCGACGTCGTTGAGCAGGGAGTCGACCCGTCTGCGCTGCTTGGTGGTCTTCTCCTTGGCCGCGTTGTACTTCTCGGTGGCCGACTCCGCCTGGCGGTACAGGTCGTCGACCTTCTTCTCGACTTCCTCGAGGCTGGGGCTGCCGTCGGCCGAGGGGGCGGCGTTGGCCGACTGGGAGAGCAGGGCCACGGAGGTGAGGGCGGCCGTGGCGAGAGCGGGGGTGCGTATGCCTGCTACGCGCGTAACGGCGGGACGCGTCTTGCGGTGCGACGCCAAGACCGGCGACTCCTTCCATCGTCCGCCTACCGGGTTAGCTGTCGGGTTCGGGCGGGTGGTTCGGAAGGGTTGCCCTACGGCCCGGTCCCCGGGAGGGGGCCGGCCGATTCACCCCAAGGTCCTCGTGGGTCCCCGGCTCCGGCTGCGCGGCGGCGCCCCGGACTCGGCGGAGGCCGCACGGCCCGGCGAGGTTCGCCGGTGGGGGTCGTACGGCCCGTCCGAACGGTAGCCAACTCGTGTGGTCCGTGTGAAGGTTGATGTTCGATTTGTCCGATACATTTCCGTGACCTTTGATCAGCCCCGCCCGCCCGGCCACGTGCGGTGATGGCGCGCCACGGAGCGTGTGCGAGGTATCGGATCGGGCGATGTTCTCAGGGCGGCGGCGGGCTGTCAGTGGGGCGCCCTAGACTCGGAGAGCGATGAGCAGCCTCTTTGACGACAGCTTCCTGGCGGACCTCCAAGCCCCTCGCGGGCCCGCGGACGAACCCCCGCCGCCGCCCGAGGACGATCACGTACCGGAGCCCGTTCCGGACGATCTGTTCGGCGGGAAGTTCGACGTGCCGCCGGACCGGGACGCCTATTACCGCGACGGCGCCCCCCGCCCGGCGATCGACCCGGCGGCGCTGCTGGACGGGCTGAACGAGAACCAGCGCGCGGCCGTCGTGCACCATGGCGCCCCCCTGCTCATCGTGGCCGGTGCCGGCTCCGGCAAGACCCGTGTCCTCACCCACCGCATCGCCTACCTCCTGGCCGAGCGGAACGTGCACCCGGGCCAGGTCCTGGCGATCACCTTCACCAACAAGGCCGCCGGTGAGATGAAGGAGCGGGTCGAGCAGCTCGTCGGCCCGCGCGCGAACGCGATGTGGGTGATGACCTTCCACAGCGCGTGCGTGCGCATCCTGCGCAGGGAGAGCAAGAAGCTCGGCTTCACCTCGTCCTTCTCGATCTACGACGCCGCCGACTCCAAGCGCCTGATGGCCCTGGTCTGCCGCGACCTGGACCTCGACCCCAAGCGCTACCCGCCGAAATCCTTCAGCGCCAAGATCTCCAACCTGAAGAACGAGCTGATCGACGAGGAGGACTTCGCCGCCCAGGCCACCGACGGCTTCGAGAAGACCCTCGCCCAGGCCTACGCCCTCTACCAGTCACGGCTGCGCGAGGCGAACGCCCTCGACTTCGACGACCTGATCATGACGACGGTCAACCTGCTCCGCGCCTTCCCGGACGTCGCCGAGCACTACCGCCGCCGTTTCCGGCACGTCCTGGTCGACGAGTACCAGGACACCAACCACGCCCAGTACGCGCTCGTGCGCGAGCTGGTGGGGACGAGCGAGCACCCCGTCGACGTCCCGCCGAACGAGTACGACGTCCCGCCCGCCGAGTTGTGCGTGGTGGGTGACGCGGACCAGTCGATCTACGCCTTCCGCGGGGCGACGATCCGCAACATCCTCCAGTTCGAGGAGGACTACCCGGACGCGACGACGATCCTGTTGGAGCAGAACTACCGCTCCACCCAGACGATCCTGTCCGCGGCCAACGCGGTCATCGAGCGCAACGAGTCCCGCCGCCCCAAGAACCTGTGGACCAACGCCGGCGCGGGCGCGCGCATCACGGGCTATGTCGCCGACACCGAGCACGACGAGGCCCAGTTCGTCGCCGACGAGATAGACCGTCTCACCGACGCGGGTGACGCGAAGGCCGGGGACGTCGCCGTCTTCTACCGGACGAACGCCCAGTCCCGTGTCTTCGAAGAGGTCTTCATCCGTGTCGGCCTGCCCTACAAGGTCGTCGGGGGCGTCCGCTTCTACGAGCGCAAGGAGGTCCGGGACGTCCTGGCCTATCTGCGCGTGTTGGCCAACCCCGAGGACTCGGTGCCGTTGCGCCGCATCCTGAACGTCCCCAAGCGCGGCATCGGCGAGCGCGCCGAGGCGATGATCGACGCCCTCTCGCAGCGGGAGAAGATCAGCTTCCCGCAGGCGCTGCGCCGTGTCGACGAGGCGTACGGCATGGCCGCGCGCTCCGCCAACGCGGTCAAGAAGTTCAACACGCTGATGGAGGACCTCCGTACGATCGTCGAGTCCGGCGCGGGCCCGGCGACCGTCCTGGAGGCGGTGCTCGAACGCACCGGCTACCTCGCCGAGTTGCAGGCTTCCACCGACCCGCAGGACGAGACCCGTATCGAGAACCTCCAGGAACTCGCGGCCGTGGCCCTGGAGTTCGAGCAGGAGTCCGGTGAGGGCGAGGAGTCCCCGGGGCTCGCCGACTTCCTGGAGCGGGTCGCGCTGGTCGCCGACTCCGACCAGATCCCCGACGAGGAGGAGGACGGCTCCGGGGTCATCACCCTGATGACCCTGCACACCGCCAAGGGCCTGGAGTTCCCGGTGGTCTTCCTCACCGGCATGGAGGACGGCGTCTTCCCGCACATGCGCGCCCTCGGCCAGACCAAGGAGCTGGAGGAGGAGCGGCGGCTCGCGTACGTCGGCATCACGCGCGCGCGTGAACGGCTGTATCTGACCCGCTCCGCGCTGCGCAGCGCCTGGGGGCAGCCGTCGTACAACCCGCCCTCCCGCTTCCTGGAGGAGATCCCGGCGCAGCACGTGGACTGGAAGCGGACGGGCGCCACGTCTCCCGTCTCCTCGGGACCGGCGTCCGGCGTCGCGGCCTCCCTGTCGTCCTCCCGCTCGCGCTCGTCGGCGTCGGGGGTGCCCGGGTTCGCCACCAGCCGGACCTCCGAGAAGCCGGTGGTGTCGCTGGCGGTCGGCGACCGGGTCACCCACGACCAGTTCGGGCTCGGCACGGTCGTGGCCGTGAAGGGCACGGGCGGCAACGCGGAGGCGACGATCGACTTCGGCGACGCCAAGCCGAAGCGGCTGCTGCTGAGGTACGCGCCGGTCGAAAAGCTGTGAGGACTGAGCCCCCGACCCCTTGAATTCACCCTGATTGAATTCACCCCAAGGGCGGGGGCTCACGGGGAGAGTTGGGCGGCCTACGTCGGGTCAAGTCCGTGGCTGCGCAGCCACGGCAGGGGGTCTATCGGCGCGCCGCCGCCCGGACGCACCTCGAAGTGCAGGTGCGGGCCGGTCGAGTTGCCCGAGTTCCCGGAGTACGCGATCGGCTGGCCGGCCTTCACCGTCGTACCGGAGGCGACGCGGTAGCTGGAGAGGTGGCAGTACCACGTCTCCGTGCCGTCCTTCGCGGTCACGATCAACATGTTGCCGTAGGCGCTGTTCCACTGCGTGCGCACGGTGCCGTCGGTCGCGGCCATCACCGTGGTGCCGTAGGAGACGGGGAAGTCGATGCCGGTGTGCACGGACATCCAGTTGACGCCGGCCTGGCCGAAGTAGGCGCTGAGCCCCTTCTGGGTGACCGGCAGGACGTACTTGGGGCGCAGCCGCTCCTTGCGGGCCGCCTCCGCGGCCGCCTTCTTCTTCTCGGCCTCCTGCTGCGCCTTGAGGTCGATGCGCTCCTGCGTCCGGCTGGCCCGGTCGGCGAAGTCGTCGGCGCCGGCGGACAGGCTCCGCAGCTGCGCGTCCAGCTTGTTGTTGGCGACGGCCGCTTTCACGGTGGGCGCGTCGGAGGCGGTGGTCGAGGTGTCGTCGCCGGAGAAGGTGCCGACCGACGCGGCGGCGATCCCCGCGACCCCCATCACACACGCCGAGGGCACGGCGATGGTCAGCAGCGCGGAGCGCCTGGCGGGCGTACGGCGGCGGGAGCGCGCCGCGTTGCGGGCGGCGGTGCGTGAGGCCGGGGCGGGGGTGACCTCTTCCTGGTCGTCGAGCAGGGGCGTCACCGCGGGCGGCTCACCCGTGGCGGTCAACTCCCCCTCGTCCCCGGCGGGTTCGTCGTAGGAGCCGTGCTCGACCTGTTCGAAGAGGGCGGTCGCCTGCTGGTCGAACGGTTCGCCTTGATCGACCGGGACGTCGGAGTTCCACTGCGTCGCGTCGTACGCGCCCGTGTCGAAGGTCTGCGTGCCCCATTCCCAGTGCTGGGTCTGGTCGGCCGCGCCACCGGACTGGTCGGGCTGGAGCCAGGCGCTCGCGTCCCACTGCCCGGAGACGTCGTGGCCGGTGGCCTGCGCCGGGATCATCGAGAGATGCTGGTGTTCGCCGGTCCAGGCGGCCGTCTCGTACACGCCGGTGTCATAGGCGGCGTGGTGCTGGGCCGCGTAGGCGTCGTAGTGCGGCGTCTGGTGGTGGCCTGTCGCCCATTGGGTGCTGTCGTAGGAGCCGGTGCCGTCGTCGGGGAGGCTGCCGAAGAGCGGGTCGGCGGCGAAGGTCGTAGTGGTGTGCGCGCCGGTGTGAAAACCGTTGGCGTCGTAGCCGCCGTACGTGGTGAAGTCGCCGTACTGGGCCTCCTCGGTGCCGTACGACGCGTAGTGCGCCGAGGTGGCGTCGGAAGCCGGAGCCGGGGTGGTCATGGTCCCCGACGGGTGACGGTCGTTCACCAACTTCTCTTTCGCCTCGACAACAGGGGCTGCCAGAGCAGTGCGGCGACTGTACCCGGCGGTATGCGGGCGCGACAATCTTCAACTGGTTTCGGGCGCGCAGGAAACGGGCATTCGGCCGTGTTTCGGGGGAGCGCGGGCGCGGGTTTGGCCTTGTGTTCGAAGAGTGTTCGATGTCCGGTCGGTGTGAACGGGTTCTTCGGCGGCTGTGGATCGGCCGTTCGGGGGTCTCACGCCACCGTCAGACCGCCGGTGGAGGCAGCGGCCGCGGCGCCGGACCCCGCGGCGTCGAGGGCCTGGCGTATCCCCGTCGCGACGGCGGGGTGCACGGGCAGTGCCAGATGGCCGATCCCGCTCACCCGTACGTTCTCCGCGAGCAGGTCGGGATGGTCGATGCAGGCGCTCTCCAGCGGGTCCATCAGATGGTCGAGGTCGCTCCAGAAGCTCACGAAGTGCGTACGGCACCCGGGCGCGGGCCGGGTGAGCTCTTCCAGCAGCTCCGAGCCGGGACGCATCTGGCGCACGATCGGGTGCGCGTTGGCCAGCGGCGCCACCCGGGTGCCGGAGTGCGGGGTGCCCAGCGTGACGAGGGTGCGCACCCGCAGGTCCCCGCCGAGCCGCTGCACGTAGTACCGCGCGATCAGGCCGCCGAGGCTGTGCCCCACGACGTCGACCTGGCTGCTGCCGGTGCGCTCGCAGATCTCTTCTATGTGGCGGCCCAGCAGCTCAGCCGCGGTGCGTATGTCGCAGGTCAGCGGCGAGTAGTTCAGTGACTCGATCTGCTGCCGGCCGTGCTGGATGAGGCTGCGGCGCAGCAGCAGGAAGACCGAGCGGTTGTCGATGAAGCCGTGCAGCAGGACGACCGGGGGTTTCGCCTCGGTCGGCAGCTGGGCCGGGCCGTCGGGCGGAGGGAGGGGGACCGGTCCCCGGCGTTCCGGGGTGATGCCGGAGGGATAGAGCAGGAGGTGGCCCGCGAGGATCGCGAGTTCCAGGGCGGTGGCCTTCAGCAGGGCCAGGGAGAGCCCCGCCAGCCTGCTCGGGAGCAGTCGCTGGCAGAACGGGAGAAAGGGCTGCACCGCCTTGCTGACCGTCATGGCCGACCTCCTGTCGGCACACTGGAGGACGTCTCTGTCCCCCGTGTGCCCTCGTGGATAGCCTCGACGAAGACGGCCGACGGCGCGACTGAGGGATGCGTGGGGTCGCTGCTGCACCCCGCGTGCCCTTCCAGCCGACGCCGACACGCCGTACCGCCGCGGCGCGCGGCCTGCGTCGCGGTGGTGCGGCGACCTCGTTGCGGCTCCCGTTGCGCCTGTTCCCGCCGGAACGGTGCGCGGTGAACGTGTCCCACCGTGTGATTTCCCCCTCGGTCCGCACCGCGAAACTGCCGGTTGCGGGATGCTGTCGATAACGTTCGTTCACTTTCCGGGCCGATTCGGGTACCCCTGTACTCGTCGGTAGGGATGAATGCAGTCGCTTCATGGAGGCAGTGATGGGTGTGGCAGCCGGTCCGATCCGCGTGGTGGTGGCCAAGCCGGGGCTCGACGGCCACGATCGAGGGGCCAAGGTGATCGCGCGGGCGCTGCGCGACGCCGGTATGGAGGTCATCTACACCGGGCTCCACCAGACGCCCGAACAGATTGTCGACACCGCGATCCAGGAGGACGCCGACGCGATCGGGCTGTCCATCCTCTCCGGCGCGCACAATACGCTGTTCGCCGCCGTGATCGACCTGCTCAAGGAGCGGGACGCGGAGGACATCCTGGTCTTCGGCGGCGGGATCATCCCCGAGGCGGACATCCCCCCGCTGAAGGAGAAGGGCGTCGCGGAGATCTTCACGCCCGGGGCGACGACACAGTCGATCGTGGACTGGGTCCGGGCCAATGTCAGGCAGCCGGCCGGAGCCTGAGCCCCGGTGCGGTACCGGTGCGTGGGGGCGCGCGGACCTGGGGGCCCTGCCCCCGGACCCCTCGCCGGCCTGAAGGACCGCGCCCTCGGCCGCCCGACGGGTCGCGGGAATCCCTACTCCGCCCCGAGCTCCTGAGCCATCGCCGCACGCAGGCGCAAGGTCGTGACCAGGCGCTGGAACGCCTCCGCCCAGTACCCGCCCGCTCCCGGCGACGCGTCCTCGTGCTCGTCCGGTATCGCCAGCAGGCCGTCGAGCCTGCTCGCCTCCGACGGGTCGAGGCAGCGTTCGGCCAGGCCCATCACTCCGCTGAAGCTCCATGGGTAACTCCCCGCGTCCCGCGCGATGTTGAGGGCGTCGACCACCGCCCGGCCGAGCGGCTCGGCCCAGGGCACCGCGCACACCCCGAGCAGTTGGAACGCCTCCGACAGCCCGTGCGCCGCGATGAACCCGGCAACCCAGCCGGCCCGTTCGGCCGCGTCCAGCGTGCCGAGCAGCTTGGCGCGCTCGGCCAGGGACACCGCCCCCGGCCCACCGGCCTCCGGGGCCGAGGGGACGCCCAGCAGCGCCCGCGCCCACTCCGCGTCCCGCTGCCGTACGGCCGCCCGGCACCACGCCCCGTGCAGTTCGCTCTGCCAGTCGTCCGCGACCGGCAGGGCCACGATCTCGCGGGGCGTCCGGCCGCCGAGCCGTGCGGACCACGTCCGCAGCGGTGCTGCCTCCACCAACTGGCCGAACCACCACGACCGTTCACCCCGTCCCGCCGGTGCCTTCGGCACGACACCGTCACGCTCCATGCTCGCGTCGCACTCGTGCGGGGCCTCGACGGTGATCGTGGGTGTCTCGCGTGTGCGGTCCACGGCCACGCACGCGCTGGCTCGCACCGCCATCCGCGCGGCGAGCGCCGAGTCCGGCAGCGCGGAGAGCAGCTCGGCTGCCGTCGCGCGCACGTTACGGCTGCGGTCCGCCAGCGCCTGCTCCAGGAACGGCTCGTCCTCGGGGCCCAGCCGCGTGCGCAACGAGTCGAGGAACATCAGCCGGTCCTCGGCCCGCTCCGTCGACCAGGTGGTCGACAGCAGTTCGCGGGCGGCGGCGGGCTCCCGCGAGCGCAGGGCACCGAGGAGGGCGACCCGCTCGGCGAACAGGCCCTCCTGCCACAGCCTGCGCGTCTGCTCCTCGTCCTCCGGACGGGGCAGCGCCGCACCGCCGCCCGGGGTCGCGCGTAGCGCGAAGCGCCAGTCCGGGTTGAGCCGGGCCAGCCAGGTCGCTCGTGGCCCCGCGAACGTCAGCGCCGCCGGACGCAGGTCCGTACGGCCACGGGCCGCGTCCAGGAGGGCGGGCAGCACCTGCGGGGGCGGGGCGAAACCGCGCGCGTTCGCCGCCGCCAGCCACTGCGGAAGCAACTCCATGAGGTCCGGCGCGGTGCCCCTGCGGCCACCGGTACTGGTGCCGGGGCGGTCGGCCAGGAGCAGCGCCAGTCTGCGGGCCGCCGCGGGCGGCAGCAGGGGGCGAGGGTCGTCGGGGGCGGGCGCGGGACGCTCGGCCGCCGGGGCGGGGCGCAGGCCGGCCCGCCGTCGTACGGTCTCCAGGGCCGCCGCGTCCAGCAGGGCGACCGGCGCCTCGCGGCCGGCGGTGCCGCCGGGCGGTGTACGGCGCTCCGTCCCGAGCAGGGCGGCCGTGACGAGCTCCTCCCAGGCGCCCGGGGCGGGCGCATCCACAGGTGTGGACGTCCTGTTCATGCGGTTCCTTTCCCTGGCGTGCCCGGGAGTGGTTGAAGGCTCAGCTGATTGCGGGTGTCCCGTGGGGCGGGATGTATCCATGGAAGAGGTGAGGAATCGGTCGGCGGGTTTCTCGGCGGACGCCACCCGGGCGTGCCGTGCTCGGTGGTCGTGGCCGCCGCTCAGCACAGCCGGACCGCCTCGCCCTCGCCCTCCGGCCAGGCCGTCAGCGGTGTGAAGCCCCGGTGGCCGCACTCGCCGAAGACCTTGACGGGGGCGCCCCCCGACAGGGCGACCAGACGCCAGAGGCCGGGCCGGGACCGGGCGCTCGGGGTCAGGGGCAGTGCCGTGTCGCCGTCGGCGTCCGCGAGCTGCCAGGAGTCACCGGCCGGGGTCGGTATGACGCGGTCCAGCGTGACCGGGACGGAGTCCAGCCACGGGTCGCCGCGCAGGGCCGTGCCGTAGTGGGCGGCGGCCTCGGCCGTCGTCATGCCCGGTGGCCGTACCGGTGTCGGCGCCGGCGGTGCGAACTGCTCGCCCAGGGAGGCGCGTTGCTGGGCGCCCGGATACGCGGACACTTCCGCGTCCAGGGCCAGGCCCACCGGCAGCGCCAGTTCGGGAGCGCGGCCCGCCGCTCCGTAGGACAGGATCAGCGCCGTGCGCCGCGAGTCGGCGCCGTGGAGCCAGATGCGGCGGGTCGTCAGACGGGCGTCCGCCGTGTCGTACTGGGCCAGGACCAGCCAGTGGTCCCGCAGCGGCGGGCCGTCCGCCGCGCCGGGCAGTCCGATGCGGGAGCGGACCGTCGCCGCCAGACCGTCCGGCAACTGCTCGCGCCGCAGCCAGCCCTGGTCGAGGAGGTGCAGCAGTGCGCACTCCTCCAGCAGACGCACGGGCCAGCCCGGTCCGGACCCGGGGATCGCCCCCAACTCGCGCACCCGCGCCGCCAGTCCGGGCGCCTGGGCGTCGACCATGCGGGCCGCCGTCTCCTCCCACAGCCCGTACCCCGCCCCTTCCGCGCTGGCCAGGCCGCCGCGCAGCAGGTCCGCCAGGCGCTGCTCGAGCTCGGTCGCGCCCGCGGTGACCCGCTCGGCCCGCCGCTCCGCCCGGCGCCGGGCCGCCTCCGGATCAGCGGAGGCCGAAGCGGCACCGGAGGCGTCCGCCGCCCGCTTCTCCTCCGTCCGCTTCCTTCTCCCCTCCATCCACTGCGCCGCCCAGTCCGGCGGACTGCCCGCCGGCACCGCGGCGTCCTCGCCCGCCCAGAGCAGCAGCAGCCCGAGCGCGTGCTTGCACGGGAATTTGCGGCTCGGACAACTGCACTTGTACGCGGGCCCCGTCGCGTCCGCGATGTCGACGACCGTCTGATACGGCTTGCTGCCACTGCCCTTGCACAGCCCCCACACCGTCCCCTCGTCACAGCTCCCCGCCTCGGACCACGGCCCCGCCGCGCCGAGTTTGCTTCCCGCTTTGCGTGACGCGGCGTCAGGCGCCAGTGCCAGCACCTGCTCCGCGCTCCAGCGCACCCCCTGCTGAGTCATGTCTCCGACGGTAGATCCCGCCACTGACAATCGGCCCTGCGAGGGCGTTTGCGCAGGTCACATCGCATTGTCAGTGGCGTGGTGCACGGTGGGTGACAGATCCGAACCGGCCGAGCTGGAGGGGGCCTCAGCCATGTCTGTGTCCGTGGAACCGACGACCGTCGAAGCAGCCGAAGTACATGTGGAGGAACCGGCCGAGGCGTTGCGGCCGCACGCCGAGGACGCCTTCGCCGGTGAACTCGCCGCGCTGGCCGCGCAGGACGACCGGCCGCGCCCGGCCCGCTGGAAGCTGTCGCCGTGGGCGGTGGCCACATATCTGCTCGGCGGCACCCTGCCGGACGGCACGGTGATCACACCGAAATACGTGGGCCCGCGCCGCATCGTCGAGGTCGCCGTCACCACCCTCGCCACCGACCGCGCCCTGCTCCTGCTGGGCGTGCCCGGCACCGCCAAGACCTGGGTGTCCGAGCACCTGGCCGCGGCGGTCAGCGGCGACTCGACTCTGCTCGTGCAGGGCACAGCGGGTACGCCGGAGGAGGCGATCCGGTACGGCTGGAACTACGCGCAGCTGCTCGCCCACGGCCCGAGCCGGGACGCCCTCGTGCCGAGCCCCGTCATGCGGGCCATGGCGGAGGGGATGACCGCGCGGGTGGAGGAGCTGACCCGTATCCCGGCGGACGTCCAGGACACGCTGATCACGATTCTCTCCGAGAAGACGCTGCCGATACCGGAGCTGGGGCAGGAAGTCCAGGCGGTCCGCGGCTTCAACCTGATCGCCACCGCCAACGACCGCGACCGCGGGGTCAACGACCTCTCCAGCGCCCTGCGCCGCCGCTTCAACACGGTGGTGCTGCCGCTGCCGGAGAGCGTCGAGGCCGAGGTCGACATCGTCTCCCGGCGCGTCGACCAGATCGGCCGCTCCCTGGAGCTGCCGGCCGTGCCCGACGGCGTCGACGAGATCCGCCGGGTCGTGACGGTCTTCCGCGAACTGCGCGACGGGGTCACCGCCGACGGGCGGACGAAGCTCAAGTCGCCCAGCGGCACGCTGTCGACGGCCGAGGCGATCTCCGTCGTCACCAACGGGCTGGCCCTGGCCGCCCACTTCGGGGACGGGGTGCTGCGGGCCGGCGATGTCGCCGCCGGCATCCTCGGCGCCGTCGTCCGCGACCCCGCGGCCGACCGGGTGATCTGGCAGGAGTACCTGGAGGCGGTCGTCCGCGAGCGCGACGGCTGGACGGACTTCTACCGGGCCTGCCGGGAGGTGAGCGCGTGACGGGGCAGGGGGGCGGCTGGCCGTTGCTGCTCGGGGTGCGGCATCACGGGCCCGGATCGGCGCGGGCGGTGCGCGCGGCGCTGGACGCGGCCCGACCGGACGTCGTGCTGATCGAGGGGCCGCCCGAGGCCGACGCGCTCATCCCACTGGCCGCCGAGGAGGACATGCGGCCGCCGGTCGCGCTCCTCGCCCATGCCGTGGACGAGCCCGGCCGCTCGGCCTTCTGGCCGCTCGCCGAGTTCTCCCCGGAGTGGGTGGCGATCCGCTGGGCCCTGGCCCAGGAGGTCCCGGCCCGCTTCATCGACCTGCCGGCGACCCACACGCTGGCGTGGGGGCAGGACGGGACCGAGGGGCCGACGGAGCGGAAAGCCGACGGGGCCGGAGGAGAGGGAGCGGAGGGACCCGAGGTCGTCGAAGGCGGCGACTCCGCGGGGGCGGGAGCTGCGGACGTCCCGGGAACGGGACCTGGGGACCTCCCGGAAAACGGCCCCGACGCCGCATCCGAAGCCGACGTCCGGATCGACCCCTTGGCCGTGCTCGCAGGTGCTGCCGGATATGACGACCCCGAGCGGTGGTGGGAGGACGTCGTCGAGCACCGGGGAGTGGGCGAGAGGGACGCGTTCGCGCCGTTCGCCGTGCTCGAAGAGGCGATGGGGGCGCTGCGGGAGACGTACGGCGTCGGCGGGCGCGACCGGGACCTCGTGCGCGAGGCCCATATGCGGCTCCAGATACGGGCGGCCGAGCGGGAGTTCGGAGGCGGGGTGGCCGTGGTGTGCGGGGCCTGGCATGTGCCCGCGCTCCGGGAGAGGACGGCCGTCGCGGCCGACCGGGCGCTGCTGAAGGGCCTGCCGAAGGTCAAGGCGGACATGACTTGGGTGCCGTGGACGCACCGGCGGTTGTCCCGGGTCAGCGGGTACGGCGCGGGGATCGAGTCGCCGGGCTGGTACGGGCATCTGTTCGGCGCCCCGGACCGGCCGATCGAGCGGTGGATGACCAAGGTGGCCGGACTGCTCCGGGAGGAGGACCGGCTCGTCTCCTCCGCGCATGTCATCGAGGCGGTACGACTGGCCGAGACGCTCGCGGCGATGCGGGGGCGCCCCCTGCCGGGGCTCGGTGAGACGACCGACGCCGTGCGCGCGGTGATGTGCGAGGGCTCGGACGTGCCGCTGGGGCTGGTGCACGATCGGCTGGTCGTCGGGGACGTGCTGGGAGAGGTGCCGCGGACGGCGCCGGCGGTGCCGTTGCAGCGGGACCTCGAGCGGACCCAGCGCCGGCTGCGGCTCAAACCCGAGGCGCTGGAGCGGGAGTTGGAGCTCGACCTGCGCAAGGAGACCGACGCCGGCCGCAGCAGGCTGCTGCACCGGCTGCGGCTGCTGGGCATCGGGTGGGGCGAGCCGGTCGCCTCCCGGGGGAGCACGGGGACCTTCCGGGAGACCTGGCGGCTGCGCTGGGAGCCGGAGTTGTCGGTGCGGGTGGCCGAGGCGGGGGTGTGGGGGACGACCGTGCTCGGCGCCGCGACCGCCAAGGCGGAGGCGGACGCGCTGGCCGCGCAGGGGCTCGCCGACGTCACCGGGCTCGCCGAGCGCTGTCTGCTGGCCGAACTGCAGCAGGCGCTGCCCGTGGTGATGCGGGTCCTCGCCGACCGGGCCGCCCTCGACGCGGACGTCGGCCACCTCGCCCAGGCCCTGCCCGCCCTGGTTCGCTCCCTGCGGTACGGCGACGTACGTGGCACCGACACCCGCGCCCTGGCCGAGGTCGCGGCGGGCCTGGCCGAGCGCGTGTTCGTGGGCCTCCCTCCCGCCTGCGCCGCCCTCGACCAGGACGGGGCCGAGGAGATGCGCCGGCATGTGGACGCGGTGCACGGGGCGGTGGGGCTCCTGGCGGACGTACCCGCCCTGACACACCCATCCACACAACCGGTGCGGGACGTTGTGGACGACGCGGGTGGGCAGCGTGGTCTGCGCGGGCGTTGGCGGGCCGTGCTGCGGGTGCTGGGGTTGCGGGACACCGTGCCGGGAGTCGTACGGGGGCGGGCCGTGCGGTTGCTGCTGGACGAGGGGGCGTTGGAGCAGGACGAGGCGGCGCGGCTCATGGGGCTCGTGCTGTCGCCGGGGACGGCGCCGGGGGACGCGGCCGCGTGGATCGAGGGCTTCGTCGGCGGCGGCTCGGGCGGCGGGATGCTGCTCGTGCACGACGAGCGGCTGCTCGGTCTGGTCGACGCCTGGCTGACCGGGGTGCCGGCGGAGGCCTTCACGGACGTACTGCCGCTGCTCAGGCGGACGTTCTCCGCATACGAACCGGGAGTCCGGCGCACCCTCGGCGAGCTGGTCCGCCGGGGACCCGGGCGGCAGGGGAGCACGGGGGCGGCCGGATCCGGCATACCGGGCTTCGCCCCGGAGCTGGACGCGGAACGCGCCGACGCCGTGGTGCCGGTGGTGCGGCTGCTGCTGGGGCTGGACGGGACGCGACAGGACGTGGAGGGGCGGCGGGACGTGGACAACGACCTTGTGGGGGTGGCGGGATGACGCACGACGGACCCAGGCAATCGGACGGGGGAGTGATGGTGAGGGATGCCGTCGAACGCAGGTGCCGAGAGGGGCGGCAGCTCAGCAGGCCTTATGCACGAGGTGGCCCGGCGGGGGGCGTGGCGGTGGCCGACCGTCCGACCGCTGCTGTCGTGGTCGTCCCGCTCTGGGACCGCCCACGCGTGGGGGTGTGCCGATGACCGTGGAGGCGACGGACCCGGCGCAGGAGCGGTTGCGGCGCTGGCGGTTGGTGCTCGGGGGCGAGGCGGCCGACGGCACCGGATGTGTGCTGGCGGGCCAGGACGCGGCGATGGACGGGGCGTTGACCTCGCTGTACGGGAAGGGGGACCGGCAGGGGCAGTCGGGGCGGGACCGTTCGGCGGGGCTCGGGGCGTCGGCTCCCTCGGTGGCGCGGTGGCTGGGGGACATCCGGACGTACTTCCCGTCCTCCGTCGTCCAGGTGATGCAGCGCGACGCCATCGACCGGCTCGGGCTGTCCACGCTGCTGCTGGAGCCGGAGATGCTGGAGGCGGTGGAGGCGGACGTGCACCTCGTCGGCACGCTGCTGTCCCTCAACAAGGCCATGCCGGAGACGACGAAGGAGACGGCGCGGACGGTCGTGCGCAAGGTCGTCGAGGATCTGGAGAAGCGGCTCGCGACCCGCACCAGGGCCACCCTCACCGGCGCCCTCGACCGCAGCGCCCGGATCAACCGGCCGCGCCACCACGACATCGACTGGAACCGCACCATCGCGGCCAACCTCAAGCACTACCTCCCCGAGTACCGCACGATCGTGCCCGAGCGGCTCGTCGGCTACGGGCGGGCGTCGCAGTCGGTGAAGAAGGAGGTCGTCCTCTGCATCGACCAGTCCGGCTCGATGGCGGCGTCCGTGGTCTACGCGTCGGTGTTCGGGGCGGTGCTCGCGTCCATGCGGTCGATCGACACACGGCTCGTCGTCTTCGACACGGCCGTCGTCGACCTCACCGACCAGCTCGACGACCCGGTGGACGTCCTGTTCGGCACCCAGCTCGGCGGCGGTACGGACATCAACCGGGCGCTCGCCTACTGCCAGTCGCAGATCACCCGGCCCGCCGAGACGGTGGTCGTGCTGATCAGCGACCTGTACGAGGGCGGGATACGCAACGAGATGCTCAAGCGGGTCGCCGCGATGAAGGCGTCCGGGGTGCAGTTCGTGGCGTTGCTCGCGCTGTCGGACGAAGGGGCGCCGGCGTACGACAGGGAGCATGCGGCCGCGCTCGCCGCGCTGGGGGCACCGGCGTTCGCCTGCACGCCCGATCTCTTCCCCGAGGTGATGGCGGCCGCGATCGAGAAGCGGCCCCTGCCGATACCGGAGGCGGGGTGACGGCGGCCCGGGCACCGGGTGTTCGCTGACGATTTGTCGACCAGTCGTCGTCCGACTCGGAGCAGCAAAAGGGACATGACTACCCATCGGTAACGGAGGGCTTGCGCAACCTCCGGAGGGGCGTGCAAGGATCGACGCCTTCTCGACCGAGACCGTTCCGCAGCACGGGAGGATCGACCCCCTCTTGCCCTGGCCAGCAGCCCTGCCCGGCGCCGCTCTGCGTTTGATGCGCACGGCGGTTGCCCGGCGTGTGCTGCAAGTGGCGCTGCTGGCGGGCGGGTTGGTCGCACTCGGGTTCCTCTGCGGAGAGCAGGCGCACGCGGCGGAGGGGGTGCCGGTGACGTCCGCACGGACGGCCGGGCCGCTCGCTGCGGTGGATGGCGTGCGGGCGGATGGCCTGCGGGCGGGTGGTGTGCGGGCGGATGGCCTGCGGCTGGGCGGCGTCGGGGCGGTGGCGGAGCGCTCGGTCGGCCGAATCGTCCAGGCGCCGGCTGCGTTCGTCGACGACCGGCCGGTGGTCCCGGCGCCACCCCCGGCCCCCCGGGCCCAATCCCCGGTCCCGCCTCAGCCGGAGCCTCCGGCCAAGCCTTGGCCGACGGCTCCCACGCCCCCCTCCTCACCGTCCCCGAGGCCCGCGAACCCGGCCAACCCGAAGCCGTCAAGACCGAACCCGGACCCGCAGCCGACGGGAGCCAACCCCGAAGCCCGGACGGGCCGCCCGGCACCGCCGCCCCCGGCCGCTCCCCTCACCCTCCCTGGTGCCGGTGACCAGATCCTCGGGTCCGCCGTCGACGCCCTCGTCCAGGGTGTAGGCGGGCACGTCCTGCAGCCGGTCGGTGGACTCGTCGTGGCGGTGACCGACGCACTCGGCGAGGTGACCGCGCAGATACCGCCGCTGTCGTCGTTGCCGGCGCTGCCGGGCCTCCCGACCCAGCCCGGCGCACCGTCGCTGCCCGGCCTGCCCGGCCTGCCCTCGCTCCCCTCGGTGCCCGGACTTCCGGCCGGCCCGGGGCAGACGCTGCCGGCGCCGGTTCCGCAGCCGGGTGACGGTGCGGGGCGGTCGGCGACGGGCGCGGGTTCCGCCGACGGCCGTTCCGGAGTAGCGGTGCGCGGGACGACGTACGGGCCGAAACCGGGCCTGGACACCGGTGCGGCGCATGCCTCGGGCCATGGCGGCGGACAGCGGAACGACATCACCGGGTACGTCCCGGTGCACCAGGCTCCGGGCGGTGACCCGACCGGTGAGCTGAGCAGCCGTAACGCCCTCGACAGCGGCACCTCGCGGCACGGCGACGCGTACGCCGTCGCGCTCGACCAGCGGGCGCCGCTGCGGCTTCTGGCCGGCGTCGCAGACCGCGCCGACGTGGGCGCCACCCGCGACAGGCACCGGGACGTTCCGGTTTCCCCCGCCTAGGGCGGCCCTCCCGCACGGCTGACCCGCCGTGCGGGGGCGGAAGAGGTCGCTCGCCGGTCCGGACCCCAAAATCTCGGGACGGAAGCCGCCGACTCTCCGGCCCGCCGGTCCCACTCCCCGGAGCGCGACCGGATCCGGCGCCGGAAACGTCCAGGTGAGGCTCAGCGTCGTACGCCCCCTTCGACACCGACCGACCGGTCACTCACCACCTCCGTGGGCGCCCCACACCCCCGGCAGCCGAAGCATCGGCCCCGGCGTCGCGGGACGCACCGGCATACGACCGGTCCACCACCGGCGTCGTAAGACGCCCTCCTCCGGCGCGTGAGCAGCGCGTCGGGTCGCTGACTCCGTGAGGTGCGGGACACGGACGGCCGAAAGCCGTCGGTCGTCCTGTCGTGGCCGCGCGGAACGGGGCGGGTGGTTCCCATTGGGGTGGGAACCACCGGCCCCAGCCCCCAGGGGTGGCCCATTCGTGCCCCCGCGGGGCTGTTCAGTGGGCCTCACCGGGTCAACCCCAGCCCGGTGAGGCCCTTCCCCGCGTCCTCCCACGTGACCTTCGCGCTCTCCCCCTTCGCCCTCGCACCCGGCACCCCGTGCCAGTGATTCCGGCATCATGTGACAGGTATCACCGCTCAGGTGTGACCCTCGATTTAGGGCACCCCCGCAAGCGGCGATAACCTGCGAGACGGACATGCCGCGCGCTCGGACACCGTGTGCGCTTCCCCTGTGACCCATGCGGACGTCACGTTGCCCTTCGCGGCACGCCCACGCATCCAACGAACCGCGAGATCACTGATAGGGACGGAAGCGCGTGGACCTGTTCGAGTACCAGGCGAGGGACCTCTTCGCCAAGCACGATGTACCGGTGCTGGCCGGTGAAGTCATCGACACGCCTGAGGCGGCGCGCGAGATCACCGAGCGTCTGGGCGGCAAGTCCGTCGTCAAGGCGCAGGTGAAGGTCGGTGGTCGCGGCAAGGCCGGTGGCGTCAAGCTGGCCGCCTCCGCGGACGAGGCCGTCGCCCGTGCGACGGACATCCTCGGCATGGACATCAAGGGCCACACGGTCCACAAGGTGATGATCGCCGAGACCGCGCCCGAGATCGTCGAGGAGTACTACGTCTCCTTCCTCCTCGACCGCGCCAACCGCACCTTCCTCTCCATCGCCTCCGTCGAGGGCGGCATGGAGATCGAGGAGGTGGCGGCCACCCGCCCGGAGGCCGTCGCGCAGACCCCGATCAACCCCATCGACGGGGTGGACGAGGCCAAGGCCCGCGAGATCGTCGCGGCCGCCAAGTTCCCGGCCGAGGTCGCCGACAAGGTCGCGAACGTCCTGGTCAAGCTGTGGGACACCTTCATCAAGGAGGACGCCCTCCTGGTCGAGGTCAACCCGCTGGCCAAGGTCGCCTCCGGTGACGTGATCGCCCTCGACGGCAAGGTGTCACTCGACGACAACGCCGAGTTCCGTCACCCCGACTTCGAGGAGCTCCACGACAAGGCCGCGGCCAACCCGCTCGAGGCCGCCGCCAAGGAGAAGAACCTCAACTACGTCAAGCTCGACGGCGAGGTCGGCATCATCGGCAACGGCGCCGGTCTCGTGATGAGCACCCTGGACGTCGTCGCCTACGCCGGTGAGAAGCACGGCGGCGTCAAGCCCGCCAACTTCCTGGACATCGGCGGTGGCGCCTCCGCCCAGGTCATGGCGAACGGCCTGGAGATCATCCTCGGCGACCCGGACGTCAAGTCCGTCTTCGTCAACGTCTTCGGTGGCATCACCGCCTGCGACGAGGTCGCCAACGGCATCGTGCAGGCCCTGAAGCTCCTCGAGGAGCGCGGCGAGGACGTCACCAAGCCGCTGGTCGTCCGTCTCGACGGCAACAACGCCGAGCTGGGCCGACAGATCCTCACCGACGCCGCGCACCCGCTGGTGCAGCGCGTCGACACCATGGACGGCGCGGCCGACAAGGCCGCCGAGCTGGCCCACGCCGCCAAGTAAGCACTCAGGACGAGGACACAACACACCATGGCTATCTGGCTCGACAAGGACAGCAAGGTCATCGTCCAGGGCATGACCGGTGCCACGGGCATGAAGCACACCAAGCTCATGCTGGGCGACGGCACCAACGTCGTGGGCGGCGTGAACCCGCGCAAGGCGGGCACCACCGTGGACTTCGACGGCACCGAGGTACCGGTCTTCGGCACCGTCAAGGAGGCCATCGAGGCCACCGGCGCCAACGTCTCGGTCATCTTCGTCCCGGAGAAGTTCACCAAGTCCGCCGTGGACGAGGCGATCGACGCCGAGATCCCGCTGGCCGTCGTCATCACCGAGGGCATCGCCGTGCACGACACGGCCGCCTTCTGGGCGTACGCCGGCAAGAAGGGCAACAAGACCCGCATCATCGGCCCGAACTGCCCCGGCATCATCACCCCGGGTCAGTCGAACGTCGGCATCATCCCGGGCGACATCACCAAGCCGGGCCGCATCGGCCTGGTCTCGAAGTCCGGCACGCTGACCTACCAGATGATGTACGAGCTGCGTGACATCGGCTTCTCCACCGCCGTCGGCATCGGTGGCGACCCGATCATCGGCACCACGCACATCGACGCGCTGGCCGCCTTCCAGGACGACCCCGACACCGACCTGATCGTGATGATCGGTGAGATCGGCGGCGACGCCGAGGAGCGGGCCGCGGCCTTCATCAAGGAGAACGTGACCAAGCCGGTCGTCGGCTACGTCGCGGGCTTCACCGCGCCCGAGGGCAAGACGATGGGCCACGCCGGCGCCATCGTCTCCGGTTCCTCCGGTACGGCGCAGGCGAAGAAGGAGGCTCTCGAGGCCGCGGGCGTCAAGGTCGGCAAGACCCCGACCGAGACCGCGAAGCTGGCCCGGGAGATCCTCAGCGCCTGAGGTCCCCCAGCGTCGACCGATGGGCCCGTTCCCGGGAAGGGGGCGGGCCCATCGGCCTGCCTGCCACTGCTTTCCTCCCCGGTTCGCTCACCGGTCCAGCGGTACGAGCCTGTCCTGCCCCGGGACCGTCTCCGCCCGCAGCTTCTTGCGCAGGTCGGCCTCCTCCTCCGACAGCGGCCCCTGTGCGACCCGGGGCGGAAGACCCCGCACCTGCACGCCGGGCGGTACCGGTGGCTCGTAGTGCGTCGGAGCCGTCCGCACGGTGAACGTCGTCGTGCCGATCAGGGCGACCGTGCACGCGATGGCGGCCCGGGTCCAGAAGCGCGTCCTGCGCTCGCCCCCGACCCGCACCCGTGTCGGCTTGGCCGCGCGCAGCCGTTCCGTGGAGGCCAGCCTCGCCAGTCGGTGGTGGAGTTCGGCCGGGTCCACGAGGTCCGGGACGTGCGCGGCGACGACCTCGCGGGCGTGCAGCAGCCGGCCCGCGGCCGCCGGTGTGCTGGCCTCCGTCTCCGCCGCGGTCTCCGGGAGACCGAGCCCCACACCGTCGTACAGCACGAGCGTGCGGCGGTACGGCGGGGGGAGCTCGAGGAGCGCGGAAAGCAGCGCGCGGTCGGGGGCGTCCGCCGGTGGGGGCTCGGGGTGGCGGTAGCGGGGGCGGAAGCGGTGCCAGGGGGAGAGCGCGAAGTCGTACGCCGCCGCGCGCACCCAGCCTCCCGGATCCCGGTCGCGGGCCACCTCCGGCCAGCGCTGCCAGGCGAGTTGGAAGGCCCGCTCCACGGACTCACGGGCGAGTTCGCGTCGGCCGGTGAGCAGGTAGGTCTGCCGTACGAGGGCCGGGGCGCAGAACGCGTACAGCGCGTCGAAGGCCTGAGCGGGTGTCAGGGGCGCTGTCTGTTCCGGTTCCTGAGGCTGCGTCACTGGGCGCCCCTTCGTACGAAAAAGTACATAAACGTATATTGGGCGACACAGCGGAGGTTCGCCTGTTACGACGGGAAAGCGCGTGTCGTTGGGAGCATGACGGTCGTGACCCAGCTGACCGCTCGCCGCATGTCGTTGTCGTCCCTGCTCATCCGTCTGCGCGACCGATCGCCCGGACTGGGTGCCAGCCTTCTGGGTGGCGCGGTCGCGGCCGGGCTGGGGCTCGGGGTGTTCGCGGTACTCGTGATCATGCTGTGGATCAGTTCGCCGTACCCCGACAGCGGGCCCGGGGGCGCGCTGCACGTGGCGGCGGCGCTGTGGCTGCTCGCGCACGGCGTGGAACTGGTCCGGACCGACACGCTCTCCGGCGCCGCCGCGCCCGTCGGTGTGACGCCGTTGCTGCTGCTCGCCCTGCCGCTGTGGCTGGTGCACCGCGCGGCCCGGGACGCGGTGGAGGGGGAGCAGACGGAGGGGCCGGTGCCGCTGCTCCCGGGCCGTACGGCGTTGACGGGCGTCGTCCTCGGCTACCTGGGCGTCGGAGCGGCGGCTGCCCTGTACGCGTCCGGGGGCGCTCTGCGGCCGTCGTGGATGTGGACGGGGATCTGCGTGCCGCTCGTCGTGGTGGGGGCGGCGGGGGCCGGGATCTGGACTGCCTACGGCCGTCCCCGGGAGCCCGTTGACGGGGTGCTGTTGCTGCTGCCCGCGGGAGTACGTCGGCTGGTGTTCGGCACGCGGGCGCGTGAACGGTGGGGGGTCGCGGCGCGGGCCGCGGCGGCCGGGGTGACGGTCCTTGTCGGGGGCGGGGCGCTGCTGGTGGGCGCCTCCCTGCTGTGGCACGGCGAGGCGACGCGCGCGTCCTTTCTGCAGGTGACGGAGGGCTGGTCGGGGCGGTTCGCGGTACTGCTGCTGTGCCTGACCCTGCTGCCCAACGCGGCCGTGTGGGGCGCCTCGTACGCCCTCGGCCCGGGGTTCGTGCTGAGCGTGGGGCATGCCGTGACCCCGCTGTCCTCGGCACCGGCACCGATGCTCCCGCCGTTCCCACTGCTGGCGGCCGTGCCGGGGGCGGGGCAGGGGGGATGGGCCGACTGGGCGACGGGGGTGGTGCCGGTGGTGGCCGGGATGGTCGTGGGGTGGTTCGTGGGTGCGGCGGCTGCTTCGCTGGGGGCGGCGGGCGGGGGAGACGGCGCCGAGGCCTGGTCGGGCGGCAGGACCGCCGGTACGGCCGTAGTGGCCACGGTGCTCTGTGCGGCGGGCGTCGCCGTGCTCACCGCGCTGGCGGGCGGACGGCTCGGGGTCGCGGCGCTGGCGCGGTTCGGGCCGGTGTGGTGGGAGACGGGGGGCGCGGCGCTGGCATGGATCCTGGCGGTGGCCGTACCGGTGGCGCTCGGGGTGCGGGGCTGGCGGCGCAGGGGTGGAGGGCGGGGGGAGAGCGGACGGGAGGGGAGTGGGCGGGAGGAGAACGGACGGGAGGGGAGTCGGCGGGAGGTCGCTGAGCCGAGGAATGCCGAGTCGAAGATCACTGAGTCGAGGATCACTGGGCCGAGGATCACTGAGCCGTGGCGCGCCGAGACAAGGGTGGCCGCGCCGAGGTCGGAGACGGCCGAAGCCGAGGGCCGGCGGGGGGCCTTGGCCGCCTTCGGGGCGTGGCTCGGCTTCCAGAAGGGGGCTCCTGGTGCGGTGCCGGAGGGCGGCGGGGCGTACGACGGGGACGAGTTCTACGGCGTCGTACGCGACCAGGCCGACACGGCGTTCGACCTCCTGCCCACCGACCCCCGGCCGGAACCCCCGCCCGCTCCACGGGAGGACGACGCCTCACGGGAGGCACGTTGGACGGCGCTCAAAGAGGCCGGCGACGAGTCGCAGCCACCGGAAACGGAGTGAACGCATCGCAGGCCCCGACGCGCGGTGTCACAGCGAAGTGCCTCAGCCGCCGCACGCACCCAGCGACCTGCAGCGATGACCGGAGGCGCCACCGCCGACGTGCCGCAGTCGCCGGACGGGCAGTAAGCCACCGCCAATCCGCAGGTGCCGGACGCACAGCGGACCGTCGACGTGCGGCAGCCCCCGCCCCACAGTGACCGCTCCGATCACCGGCCGCTCGCCAACCCCCTGCCCGCCCCCGTCCGGCGCGTCAGCTGTTCGTGCCCAGCAACCCCCGTAGTTCCTTGGGGAGATGGTCCGTGCAGGCCTGCTTCGCCTCGTTCGTGAGGGCGTCGTTCGTGCAGGTGTAGTAGTCGCGGTAGACCAGCTGGGCCGTGAAGGCCGCGGCGACCAGGGTGATGGCCAGGGAGGCGGTGACCAGGCCCGTCACCGCCGCGGTCATCTGGGGGCGACCCTGGTCGGCGGGGGAGGCGCCGGGGTTCTCGCGGGGCTTGGTGCGCAGTGCGCTGATGCCCCAGTACAGGGCGAGCGCGCCCAGCAGCAGGGCCACGTACGGCCAGCTGAAGAGGGCGAAGAAGAAGGCCCACATGCCGCACAGCAGGGCGTACCGTGCGCGGCGCTGGGCGGGGTCGGTCGGGTCCCAGCGCATTCCCTGGTCGGGGGTGTTGCCGCCGGGGCCCTCCGGGCCGGGGGCGCCGGGGCGCTCGCCGAAGCCGCCCGAGGAGCGGCCCGGCTGGCGGTCGCTCCACTGGCTGCCCCACGGGGAGTGGGAGTTGTCGTCGCCCTGGGAGTCGTCGCCGCCGGCGGGCCGGCGCGGCTGCCAGGGGCGGTCGGGGGTGCCCTCCGGCGGCGGGGCGAACGGGTTGTCCTCCTGGCGGTCGCCGTCCCCGTCGCCGCCCTGTGCGCCCTCCGACGGCGCGTCCGGCGGCGAGGACGGCCGCTCCCGCAGCAGCACGGCGTCCCGCTCCCCTCCCTGTGCCGGGAGCGGGGAGAGCGTAAGGAGGCGCAGACTGCGGTCCGACATCAAGAGAGCGTCTTCCCCTTGGTGACTTCGTGAACTGGGCGAACCCAGCGAACTGGGCGATTACGGCTGATCCTGCAGGAGGCTTCACCCCATGAACGTGCCGCACGGCGAGCGCGTTCCCGGCAGGCTCCTCCCAGACGCTACCTTCCGGCCACGCCCCCGTCCCGTGGGGGCCGCCGCATGTGCCGGTATCGTTGCTGACGGTCGGCCGCTTCGTAGACTTCCCCGTATCCCGGGGCGCGAAGCATTCGTACGAATGTACAAAGCCCGTGCTCGTCCAGCGTGCGAACCGGCCGCGCGAAGAACGCACCCGACGTACCCCCGAGAAAGGGCCCCATCGTGGCCGCCAAGCCCGTGGTCAAGCGCCTCGTCGTGCTGGTCTCCGGATCCGGCACCAATCTGCAGGCGCTCCTCGACGAGATCGCGGCCACCGGCGTCGAGGCCTACGGCGCCGAGATCGTGGCCGTCGGCGCGGACCGCGAGGGCATCGAGGGGCTCGCGCGGGCCGAGCGCGCCGGACTGCCCACCTTCGTGCGCAAGGTGAAGGGCTACGGCACGCGCGAGGAGTGGGACGCCGCCCTCGCCGAGGCCGTCGCCGCCCATGAACCCGACCTCGTGGTCTCCGCCGGGTTCATGAAGATCGTGGGGAAGGAGTTCCTCGCGCGCTTCGGCGGACGGTTCGTCAACACCCACCCGGCCCTGCTGCCCAGTTTCCCGGGAGCCCACGGTGTGCGCGACGCGCTCGCGTACGGCGCCAAGGTCACCGGATGCACCGTCCACTTCGTCGACGACGGCGTCGACACCGGACCGATCATCGCTCAGGGCGTGGTGGAGGTCCGGGACGAGGACGACGAGAGCGCTCTGCACGAGCGCATCAAGGAAGTCGAGCGAAGGCTGCTCGTCGATGTCGTGGGGCGGCTCGCCCGCAACGGCTATCGCATTGAGGGACGAAAGGTAGTTATCCAGTGACCGCCAACGCCGAGACCAACAAGCGGCCGATCCGCCGGGCGCTCGTCAGCGTCTACGACAAGACGGGCCTCGAAGACCTCGCGCGCGGCCTGCACAAGGCGGGCGTGGAGCTCGTCTCCACCGGGTCCACCGCCGGCCGCATCGCCGCCGCGGGCGTCCCCGTCACCAAGGTCGAGGAGCTGACCGGCTTCCCCGAGTGCCTCGACGGCCGCGTCAAGACCCTGCACCCCCGGGTGCACGCGGGCATCCTGGCCGACCTGCGGCTGGAGAGCCACCGCGAGCAGCTGGCGGAACTGGGTGTCGAGCCGTTCGACCT
Source organism: Streptomyces sp. NPDC006476 (assembly GCF_040612015.1). Classification (NCBI taxonomy): domain Bacteria; kingdom Bacillati; phylum Actinomycetota; class Actinomycetes; order Kitasatosporales; family Streptomycetaceae; genus Streptomyces; species Streptomyces sp. NPDC006476. Next base: position 157,178 of record NZ_JBEXPK010000005.1, read on the forward strand.
GGTCGTCGTCAACCTCTATCCGTTCCGCGAGACCGTTGCCTCCGGCGCCACCCCGGACGAGTGCGTCGAGCAGATCGACATCGGCGGCCCGTCGATGGTCCGCGCCGCCGCCAAGAACCACCCCTCCGTCGCGGTCGTCACCAGCCCGGCTCGCTACGCGGACGTCCTGGCCGCCGTCCGCGAGGGCGGCTTCGACCTCAACACCCGCAAGCGTCTGGCCGCGGAGGCCTTCCAGCACACGGCCGCGTACGACGTGGCGGTGGCGAGCTGGTTCGCGTCCTCGTACGCCCCGGTGGACGACTCCCAGTTCCCCGACTTCCTCGGCGGCACCTGGGAGCGCGCGCACACCCTGCGCTACGGCGAGAACCCGCACCAGCCGGCCGCGCTGTATGTCTCCGGCACGGGCGGTCTCGCGCAGGCCGAGCAGCTGCACGGCAAGGAGATGTCGTACAACAACTACACCGACACGGACGCCGCGCGCCGTGCCGCGTACGACCACGAAGAGCCCTGCGTCGCGATCATCAAGCACGCCAACCCCTGTGGCATCGCGATCGGTTCGGACGTCGCCGAGGCGCACCGCAAGGCCCACGCCTGCGACCCGCTGTCGGCGTTCGGCGGCGTCATCGCCGTCAACCGTCCGGTGTCGAAGGAGATGGCCGAGCAGGTCGCCGAGATCTTCACCGAGGTCATCGTCGCGCCGGACTACGAGGAGGGGGCTCTCGAAGCCCTCGCCAAGAAGAAGAACATCCGGGTCCTGAAGGCCGCGGGCGCGCCCTCGAACCCCGTCGAGCTGAAGCCGGTCGACGGCGGCGCGCTCCTCCAGGTGACGGACCGCCTCCAGGCGGACGGCGACGACCCCGCCAACTGGACGCTGGCCACGGGCGAGGCGCTGTCCCCTTCGGAACTCGCCGAACTGGCCTTCGCCTGGAAGGCCTGCCGCGCCGTCAAGTCCAACGCCATCCTGCTCGCCAAGGACGGCGCCTCGGTCGGCGTCGGCATGGGCCAGGTGAACCGCGTCGACTCCGCGAAGCTGGCGGTCGAGCGGGCCGGCGAGGAGCGTGCCCGCGGCTCCTACGCCGCCTCCGACGCGTTCTTCCCCTTCCCCGACGGCCTGGAAATCCTCACCGCGGCCGGCGTCAAGGCCGTTGTCCAGCCCGGCGGTTCGGTCCGCGACGAACTGGTCGTGGAGGCCGCGAAGAGGGCAGGCGTGACGATGTACTTCACGGGGACGCGACACTTCTTCCACTGACCCCCGCCTGCCCGGAACTGACGGCGCCCCCGCACCTGTTGAGCGGTGCGGGGGCGCCGTGCGTGTTGTGCGTCGGAGCAGAGTTCGGGGAGGTTCATCGGGGTACCTCACGGCTCTTTGGCCAGCCTGTGGATGTGGTCGCGCGACTGTTCGGGTTCGAGCGACGCGGCTTCCACTCTATGGAAGAGCGTGTGGAGCGCTATGCCGTACGGCATACGAAGGGCGCCGCCCTGCGGGTGTCCTGGGCGGCAGGGGTGTTGTGGATCGGGGCGTGGGACGCGGATCCCGAACCGCCTGAGCCGGCGGGGCAAGGTCGTGTGGTGTGAGGTGACCGCGATGACGGGTGCAGTGGCTTCCTGATGCAACCTTCAGGTGACGCACCAGGGCCGTGCCCCCCTCTGGTGGGTGGGCACGGCCCTTGGTGTTCGGTGGGGTGGGGCGGGGTCAGTTCTGGATGACCATCGTGCTCGCGGCCTTGTCGTGCCAGCCCTGCTGGCGGCCGGACTTGTCCCAGAACGGGGACAGGTAGACCAGGAGCGAGCCGATGCCGCACAGGACGCTGCCGACCTGGGGGATGACCCAGCGGATGAACGACGAGCCGACGCCGGGCTTCTCGCCGGTCTCGACCTTCACCACGCGCAGGCCGACGGCCATCTTGCCGAGCGTCGCGCCGAGGAGGCCGATCATCAGCACCTCGTAGAGGAGGCTGGCGACGATGATGATGCCGAAGACCGCGCCGAACTTGGCCAGGAAGTCCGAGCCGGCGTTGTTGATGCAGGTGTTGTAGTCGGCGGCGTTCGGGTCGCAGTCCTTGACCGAGTTCGCCGCGCCCGCGATGCCGGCGAAGGTGAGGACGATGTAGACCACGCCGATGATCAGCCCGTCGATGAGGCGGGCGCCGAAGCGGCGGCCCATCGAGGCGACGTTGGGGACGGGGCCGCCGGGGTAGCCGCCGCCCTGGGGGTAGCCCGGCTGCTGGGGGTAGCCGTACCCCGGCTGGCCTGGCTGCTGGGGGTAGCCGTAACCGGGCTGACCCGGCTGCTGGGGATAGCCGTAACCCTGCTGCGGCGGGACTCCCTGCGGGGACTGCTGCGGGTAGCCGTAACCGGGCTGCTGCGGGTTCTGCGGCTGACCGTAGGGATTGTTGGGCGAGCCGAAACTCATGGCCGGTCTTCCTCCGTTGCGCTCTGCGGGGACGATGCGGATTGCGCGGAGGAATCACACGATGTGAGCGGTTTGCCCCCCGAACATGAACCGCGATACTGCGCCGTTCATGCTTCTTCACCCCTGTGTGGCTTGTCCAGCCGGAAATCAGATGTGTTGTGCAAGTGCAATACGGCTGATCATGGACGTGAGGGCGGGCGTGGGCGCTGGTGGGACCCGGATTGGAACCGGGGGGCGGTCATCCGCGAGGATGGGGTCATGACCGCCCAGATTCTCGATGGCAAGGCCACCGCAGCCGCGATCAAGTCCGATCTGACCGCCCGCGTGGCGGCGCTGAAGGAGAAGGGCGTCACGCCCGGCCTCGGCACGATCCTCGTCGGCGACGATCCCGGCAGCCAGAAGTACGTCGCGGGCAAGCACCGCGACTGCGCCCAGGTCGGCATCGCCTCCATCCAGCGCGAACTGCCGGACACCGCCACGCAGGAGGAGATCGAGGCGGTCGTACGGGAGCTCAACGAGGACCCGGCGTGCACGGGTTACATCGTCCAGCTGCCGCTGCCGAAGGGCATCGACGAGAACCGGATCCTGGAGCTCATGGACCCGGACAAGGACGCGGACGGGCTGCACCCGATGAACCTCGGGCGGCTGGTGCTCAACGAACCGGCGCCGCTGCCCTGCACCCCGAACGGTGTGCTCACCCTCCTCCGGCAGTACGGCGTCGAGATCAAGGGCGCCGAGGTCGTGGTCGTCGGCCGCGGTGTCACCATCGGCCGGCCGATGCCGCTGCTGCTCACGCGGCGCAGCGAGAACGCGACCGTCACCCAGTGCCACACGGGCACCCGGGACCTGTCGGCCCACCTCAAGCGCGCGGACATCATCGTCGCGGCCGCCGGTTCCGCCCATCTGATCCGGCCCGAGGACGTCAAGCCGGGCGCCGCCGTCCTCGACGTCGGTGTCTCGCGCAGCGCCGAGGGCAAGATCGTGGGCGACGTCCACCCCGGCGTCGCCGAGGTGGCCGGTTGGATCTCCCCGAACCCGGGCGGCGTCGGCCCGATGACCCGCGCCCAGCTGCTCGTCAACGTGGTCGAGGCGGCGGAGCGCAGTGTCGGCTGACGCCCGGGACGCCCGGCGCCGGAGCGTGCCGCAGGACCCGGAGAAGCAGGCGGAGGCGGCGGTCCGCGAGGCGATCAACGCGACGACCGGCACCAAGGGCACGCCGGGCGGCGAGGCCGGCCGGCCCGGCGGGGACGCGAGCGAGGCCGAGGGCTCGCAGCGGCGTAGGGCCGCGGAGGCGGGCCGGGACGCGCGAGGCACCGAGGGCACGCCCGGTCGAGGGTCGGGTGCGTCAGGTGCCGGAGGCACGTCGAAGGGCGCCGCGAAGACCGACCGGGGTGGGTCGGGCGCCCGGGGCACCTCGCAGCGCGGCCCAGGAGCCGGCCGGGACGTGTCCGGCGGCGGCACTCCGCATCGCGGGGGCGAGAGCGAGGCGGAGGATGCCGTGGAGGAGACCGTGCGGGATGCCATCAGTGCTCCCGACGCCGAAGGTGTGCCGCGCCGTACCACCCGTCGCTTTCCGCTGTTCACGCGGGACACCGCGCGTCCCGAGGGTGGTGGCCGGGCCGCGCCCGGTGACGCTCCCGCGCCCGCGCGGCAGTGGCCGATCCTCGCCGTGCTCGGCGTCGTCGGGCTGGGGCTGTTGCTGACCGCGTTCGACGCCTTCCGCTACGGCACCCTGCTGATCGGCTGCGCCCTGGTGGCCGGTGCCGTGCTGCGCTGGGTCCTGCCCGACGTCGGCATGCTCGCCGTCCGCTCCCGCTTCACCGACATCGTCACCTACGGCGGCCTCGGCCTGGCGATCGTGCTGCTGGCGCTGATGGTGCAGCCCCACCCCTGGCTGCAGATCCCGTTCCTCAAGGACACGCTGCACTTCACCGTGAGCAGCACTTAGTCATAGGAACCCGGCACGACGACGGCCCGTCCTCTCCCCCGAGCAAGGACGGGCCGTCGCGGGAACCACCCTCCTGCACGGCGAAGGGCCTGTTCAACGGCTGTCAGCGCGCTGTGGCACGGAAGTGACCGTTCCGGTACGCGCACGGCACGTGGGAACCATCGGTGAACCGGCGTCGTCACCTGCTCAGAACGATGCGGGAGGTGTGCGATGGGCGGCTGGCAGCCGCTGGCGGGGGACATGCCGCCGGAGGTGCGGCACTTCGTGGAGCAGTTGCGGCTCCTCAAGGACCGGACGGGGCTCAGCCTCGTCGCGCTCGGCTCCAAAACCGCGTACAGCAAGTCCTCCTGGCACCGCTATCTCAACGGCACCCAGCCTCCGCCCCGCCAGGCCGTGGCGGCGCTGTGCCGGATCGCGGGCCTGCCCGAGACGGACGCCGAGCGCTTCGTCGTCCGCTGGGAACTGGCGGTCCAGGCCTGGCCCCGGCCGGCGCGGCCCGCGGAGGATCAGGGCACGGGCGAGTACGAGGACGACCCCACGCTGCCCTGGTGGGACACTCCGGAACCGTCACCGTCCGAGGACGGGGGGAGACTGCTGCGCTACGCGGTGCTGCTGCTCGTCCTCACCGCGCTGATCGCGGTCGTGGGCGTGGTCGCTCTGGGGTGAGATGGCTCTGTATTAATAGTTTGCGTATCTGACACGGGATTGTTCCAAGGGAGGGCTAGCGTGGGCGAGTCCGACCGCGAATGCACCCGTGCGCCCCCACTCCGGAAACTGAGATCCTGGGCGGGCGGGGAAGACGCGAGGAGACGAGCACCAAGCAGGGGGGAAGAGGGGGGAAGCAATGCCTCGTTGGAGGGCCTTGCCGGACGAACTCGATCCGCAGGTCAGGGAGTTCGCGAGCCAGTTGCGCCGGCTCGTGGACCGCAGCGGCCTGAGCATCGCGTCGGTGGCCGACCGCACGGGCTACAGCAAGACGTCCTGGGAGCGGTATCTGAACGGCCGGCTGCTCGCACCCAAGGGCGCGATCGTGGCGCTGGCCGAGGTCACGGGGACCAACCCGGTCCATCTGACGACCATGTGGGAGCTCGCCGAGCGTGCCTGGAGCAAGTCGGAGATGCGCCACGACATGACCATGGAGGCCATCCGCATCTCCCAGGCGCGCGCCGCGCTCGGGGAGTTCGGGGCGCCCCCCGCGACGATCGCCAAGGGCGGCAAGGCGGTCGCCAGGAGTGGCAGCGCGACGGTGACACCGGGGATCGCGGGACCTGCGGGAGTGGCGCCGACGGTGCCGCCGCAGCCGGTCGCCTCCGAGGCACCGGAAGGCGGCGGCTCGGAGGCGACCGACGCGTCCTCGGAGGGCTCCTCCGGTGTCAACTCCTGGCGGCTGGCGGGCTACCAGGGCCCCTCGCCGGCCGGCGGACGCACGCCGGTGCTCGGCGCACCCGCGCAGGGATCCGCGTCCGACGGTGCCGTCCGGACACCGGAGACACCGAGTGGATTCGGCGAGGCTCCGCGGCCCGGCGGAGGTTCCTCCTCCGGTGCCGGCCGCCGGCGGCTGACGATGTTCCTCGCGGGGCTGGTCGGCGTCCTGGTGGTGATGGCGGCGGTGTTCTTCCTGACCGACCGGGGCGGCGGCAAGCACGGGAGCGCGAAGGACTCGCCCTCGCCCTCGCCCTCGGTCAGCTCCGTCGACCTCCCGGCCGGCGTGAAGTGCGCCGGCGCCTCCTGCACCGGCAAGGACGCCGAGGCCATGGGGTGCACCAAGGACACCGCCGCCGTGACGACCGCCAAGACCGCCACCGTCGGCACGGTCACCCTGGAGGTGCGCTACAGCAAGACCTGCGGCGCCGCGTGGGGCCGTATCACCGCCGCCGCGCCGGGCGACTCGGTGCAGGTCACCGCGGGCACCGCCAAGGAGAACGACAGCATCACCCAGGCCGGCGACACGATCGCGTACACGCCGATGGTCGCCGTGAAGGACGCGGGCGAGGCGAAGGCCTGCGCGACGCTGGCGTCCGGGCGGAAGGGGTGCACCCCCTAGCGGCACTGGGCCCGCACAAGGGGGCGGCCGCCCGTCCGGGAGAGGGGGGACGGGGCGGCCGCCTGGTGGGGGGTACCGACTGTGCCGGACTCCCGTGGGGGTACGGTTCGCGTGCCCGGGATGGGCAGGCCCATGCGTGCCGCCCCGAATTTTTCGGGGCGGCTTTACTCTGTGGGGTGGGCCACACGGGCCCGGCGGTGCGGGATCCCGGATGCGCGATAGCCTGACCGGTGGATCTCTCTTGATACCAAGAGATCGATCATTTGTACGTCCCACCCGGACGACCACCGCCAGCTGTCCTACGGAGAACGCCATGACCCGCACTCCCGTGAACGTCACCGTCACCGGCGCGGCCGGCCAGATCGGTTACGCCCTCCTCTTCCGCATCGCCTCCGGCCAGCTGCTCGGCGTGGACGTGCCGGTCAAGCTGCGCCTCCTGGAGATCACGCCCGCGCTGAAGGCCGCCGAGGGCACGGCCATGGAGCTGGACGACTGCGCGTTCCCGCTGCTCCAGGGCATCGACATCAGCGACGACCCGAACGTCGCCTTCGACGGCGCCAACGTCGCCCTTCTCGTCGGCGCCCGCCCGCGCACCAAGGGCATGGAGCGCGGTGACCTCCTCGAGGCCAACGGCGGCATCTTCAAGCCGCAGGGCAAGGCCATCAACGACCACGCGGCGGACGACATCAAGGTGCTCGTCGTCGGCAACCCGGCCAACACCAACGCGCTCATCGCGCAGGCCGCCGCGCCGGACGTACCGGCCGAGCGTTTCACCGCGATGACCCGCCTCGACCACAACCGCGCGCTGACCCAGCTCGCGAAGAAGACGGGCTCGACGGTCGCCGACATCAAGCGCCTGACGATCTGGGGCAACCACTCCGCCACCCAGTACCCGGACATCTTCCACGCCACCATCGCCGGCAAGAACGCCGCCGAGGTCGTCAACGACGAGAAGTGGCTGGCCGAGGACTTCATCCCTACCGTCGCCAAGCGCGGCGCCGCGATCATCGAGGCCCGTGGCGCCTCCTCCGCCGCGTCCGCCGCCAACGCCGCCATCGACCACGTGCACACCTGGGTCAACGGCACCGCCGACGGCGACTGGGTCTCCATGGGCATCCCGTCGGACGGCTCCTACGGCGTCCCGGAGGGCCTGATCTCCTCCTTCCCGGTCACCACCAAGGACGGCCAGTACGAGATCGTCCAGGGCCTGGACATCAACGAGTTCTCCCGCGCCCGCATCGACGCCTCCGTCAAGGAGCTCGAGGAGGAGCGCGAGGCGGTCCGCGGTCTCGGCCTCATCTGACGATCGCCATCTGACGGTCGCCATCTGACGGTCGCCGTTTCCTCGGTTTCGTCACGAGCCCGCACGGGCCCTGTTCCGGTTTCGGTCGGAACGGGGCCCGCGCCCGTTTTCGCCGCTACCGTCTAAGGCGGTACCCACCAGGGGTGATTCGGGGGGTTCGCGATGAGCGGATGGGACGAGTACGGCGCCGGCTCGGGCTCCGGGCCGGAGCGGGAACCGAGCGAGGAGAGAGGCCGGGCCGCCTGGTCCGACGGGCAGACGGGGGCCACCCCGCCATGGGCGTCCGCCGAGACGCAGACCGGCGGCGCCTTCCCGCCGCCCTGGACGACACCACCGCCTGGACCTGCGACACAGCCGCCGGGACCCGCCACACCGCCGGGCCCCGCGTACATGGCGTCCCCCCTGCCGCCCGGCCCGGCCTACACCGGGGCTCCCACACCGCCGTACACCCTGCCCCCCGTCCCGCCGCCGGCGCCCCGGCGTCGCGTCGGACGGGTGCTCGCCGTCATCGCCCTGGTCGTCGCGGTCGGCGCGGGGACCGGTGCCGGGACCTGGTACCTGATCCGGGATCACCGCTCGGGCACCGGGGCCGGCCCCATGACGGGGAGCTCCGTCAGCGTCTCGGCCTCGACCAGTCCGACCCCGGGCCGGAGTTCCGAGCCGTCGAGCAGCCCGTCGGACACGCCCACCACGACCCCGTCGGCCTCGGTGCTGAACTCGCCCTCCGCCGGTTACCGCCGCGCCGAGGACCCGGTCGGCTACGCCATCGACGTCCCGCAGGGCTGGACCCGCCGTGAGAAGCAGGGCAAGCTCGCGCCGATCGTCTACTACGACTCCCCGGCCGACGGCCGCCAGCTGCAGATCTTCCGGGTCACGGAGTCCACGCCCTACGAGTCGCTGACCCTGGCCGAGACCGATCCCGGCTTCGGCTTCGCCAAGCAGCCCGGTTACCAGGTGATCCAGCGGGACCACGGCGACACCTGGGCGGAGCTGACGTACCGCTACACGGACCAGGACAAGGGCGCCCGCCAGGTCATCGACCACCGCTTCGAGGCCGCCGACGGCACCCTGTACGCGATCCGCGCCAGCGGCCCCGCGAGCCTGGCGCCCGAGCAGGTACGGGAGCCGCTGAGGGCGGCGGTGCGGTACTTCTGCCCGACCGGCGCGCAGTGCACCTAGGCCCTACTCCAGCCCCTTCTTGCCCGGCGCCCAGAACGGCTTGGTGAGGACCGCCCGCCGGTCCCACCCCGTCTCCCGCACGAGCACCTGCCGCACCCGCTGCACGGCCCGCGCCTCCCCGGCGACATACGCGACCCCACCGGGCGCGGGCGTCAGCTCCCGTACGGCGTCGACCAGCGAACCGCCACGCCGCAGAACCCAGTTGAGCCGGTCGCCGTGGGCGAGAGGGAGCCGGTCGCCCTCACTCTCGGTCTCCACGCAGCCGGAGATCCGCGCCCCCTCCGGCAGCGCGTCCAGCATCGCGGCGAAGGCCACGGACGCCGTCTCGTCACCGACGAACACATGGTGCGGGGCGTCCGGCCGCAGCACGAACGTCCCCTCCGGCCTGCGCAGCCGGACCCGCTCGCCCACCCCGGCACCGCGTCCCCATCGCGCCCCGGGCCCGGCCCCGGGATGGTCCACCACGCACAGCTCGACGGCGCCGGCGGGGTCGTAGCGCCGGATCGAGTACGTGCGCAGGGTCAGCCCGCCGCCGACCAGCACTCGCACCTGCTGCCCCGGCCGGACGGTGAGTCCGGTGAGCGCCTCGCCCTCGATGCGCAGCCGGCGCATCCGGTCGGTGACGGGTTCGGCCTCGGTGATGGTGCCCTGGAGTGTCAGCAGGTCCAGAACCGGGGAGAGCAGAGCGGGCATGGGGCGGCTCCTGGGAACTCGCGGGCGGAGAAGGGGAGTTGGAGGTCAGGGTCGAGCTGAACGCGATAGTACGCGTTTCCCGCTCGACGCGATAGTGCGCGTTGCGGTGGGCCTGCCGTACCCGGCCACGACCGCCGCCGTCGCCGCCAGGACCAGCAGGGCGGCCGTGCGCAGCGCCGGGCCCATGCCGTGGGCGAAGTCGGGATGGGCGGCCAGGACCGTGCCGGCGGTGGCGACGCCGAGGGCCGCGCCGATCTCACGGGCCGAGGTGCCGAGCCCGGAGCCGAGGCCCGCCTGGTGGGCCGGGAGGGAGGTGACCACTCCGAGCGTCAGCGCGGGCATGCTCAGACCGGCGCCCGCCGAGATCACCAACAGCCAGCAGGCGTACACCGGGTAGGGCGTGCCCGCACCCGCGGTGGACGCGCCGAGCAGCCCCAGGCCGATGAGCGCGAGGCCGGTGCCGATGACCGGTCGGGGGTACGACGTCCAGCGCGTCGCCAGCCGCTGCGTGAGCGCCATGCCGACGATCAGCGGCACGATCGCGACGCCGGTCAGGGCGGGTCCGTACGCCTTCACGCCCTGCAGGTACTGCGAGTTGACGTAGAAGAGGGCGAACAGGCCGAAGAAGCCGGTGGCCATGCCGAGGGAGGCGGCGCGCAGCCGGGGCGACCTGAAGACGCGCGGGTCGAGGAGGGGGGTGCGGGAGCGGAGGGCGTGGGCGGTGAAGACGGCCGTCAGAAGGGCGCCGGCCGCGAAGACGCCCAGGATGCGAGGGGAGGTCCAGCCGTGAGTGGGGCCTTCGATGATGCCGAAGAGGAGGGCGACCAGGGCCGCGGTGAGCAGGAGGGTGCCGAGGGGGTCGGGATGGTTGCCGGGGGAGCGTTCGGTGCGGGGCGTGGTGAGGGCCACGGTGAGGGCGAGGAGTGCGGCGAGCGGGACCATGGCGAGGAACAGCGCGCGCCAGGTGAGGAACTGGCCCACCAGGCCGCCGCCGAGGTTGCCGGCCATGCCGCCCAGGCCCAGTGCCAGCGTCCAGGCCGTCATGGCCCGGGCACGGTGTTCGGGACCGGCGAGGCGCAGCAGGATCGACAGGGTCGACGGCGTGATCAGCGCGGCGCCCGCGCCGGAGATGCCCCGGCCGGTGACGAGCAGCGCCGGGCCCGTGGCGAGGGCGCTGGTGGCGGCCCCCGCCGCGAACACGCCCAGCCCGGTGAGCAGGGCGCCCTTGCGGCCGTACCGGTCGCCGAGGGCGCCCGCCGGGATGAGCAGGGAGGCGAAGACGATGACGTATGCATCGACCGTCCACAGCAGTTCGGTGTGCGAGGGGTGCAGGGCGGACGAACTCAGCTGCGGGATCAGCAGGTTGATGGCGGCGACCATGGACTGCGCGACCAGGACGCAGGCGCACATCGCGAGGAGGACGGACCGTTTCAGGGCGTGCGGGGGCATGGCTCCTCCTAGGGAGCTCGACGGCTGGTTCGGGATGCCCTGTCACCGTAGGCTCGGGTCCGTCCTGCACTCCAGTGCAACCTTTGCAAGGGATACCTGCACGTGACGCAATCCGCGCACCTCGACCTCAATCTGCTGACCGCCCTGGACGTGCTCCTGGAGGAGCGCAGCGTGCGGGGCGCCGCACAGCGGCTGCACTTGTCCGAACCGGCGATGAGCCGCACTCTCGGCCGGATCCGCAAGGCACTCGGCGACCCGATCCTGGTGCGGGCCGGGCGGCAGATGGTGCCGACCCCGCACGCGCTGGCCGTACGGGCGGAGGTGAGCGCGGTGGTGGAGCGGGCCCGGGCGCTGTTCGCGCCGGGCCGGGACGCGGACGTACGGACCCTGCGCCGCACCCTTACGATCATCGGACCCGATACCATCGCCGCCGCCCTCGCTCCCGCCCTCTTCGCCCGGGCCGCGGCCGAGGCGCCGGGCATCCGGGTGCGGTACCTGGCCGAGAGCCACGCGGACGAGCCGTACCTGCGCGCGGGCACCGCCGATCTGGAGGTCGGGGTCATCGACACGACCGCGCCCGAGGTGCACCGGGAGAAGCTGTACCAGGACCGGATGCTCGGCGTCGTACGGGCCGGGCATCCGCTGCTGGAGGGGGAGTTGACGGCGGAGCGGTTCGCCACGGAGGCGGATCACCTGATCGTCTCGCGCCGGGGCAGGCTGCACGGACCGGTCGACGAGGCGCTCGCCGGACTCGGGCTGAAGCGGCGCGTGGCGGGCACGATCGGGACCCTTCCCGCCTCCCTCTTCGTCGTACGGGACAGCGACCTGGTCGGTCTGATCAGTTCCTGGGCGCTACCGCTCGCCGCAGCGCTGGACCTCGTGGTGTTCGAGGTGCCGCTGCGCCTGCCGCCACTGGACCTGGGGCTGGCCTGGCATCCGCGGCACGAGGCGGATCCGGCCCACGCGTGGCTCAGGCGGACGGTCCGGGAGCTGCTCGCCGGATGGTCGGAGGGTGAGCTTTAGCCAGTACATCGCCTGCGCCTGTCCCTCGGCATTCCGCTTTCCCCTACCCCACCTGCACCTCTATGCTGATGGTTTGTCAACTGAACGTCTGACAACGGTCTTTCCACGCATCGGGGGAGTAGCGTGAGTACCGCTTACGTGCCTCAGCAACCGCAGCCCGTGGTCTCCACGGGGGCGCCGCCGACACCGCCCGTCCCACCGCACGCCAGCGAGGCGACCCGGCTGCTGTGCGCGGGCACCTATCTGGATTCCGGTTACCGCGACCGGGTCATCGAGGAACTGCAGCTCAACGAGCAGCGGATCGTCGCGCCCTCGCTCGGCTTCGACGCCGCCCGGGTCCTCGCCCACGCCCTGCGCGCCCGTCGCTTCGAGCTGCTCTGGGCCGGGGCGATCCTCGGCCTGTGGGTGGTCGGCGGGGTGCTCAGCGGCGGTCTGCTGGCCTTCTTCATCTGGCCCAGCGTGGCCCTCGCCCTGGCGCCCTGGATCAGGGGGCGGGCCGAGCAGCCGCCGCTGTGGCGACTGGTCCCGGCGTTCCTGGCCCGCTGGTGGGGCCGGCTGTTCTTCGCGGTGATGCTGGTGTTCACCCTGATCGCGGCCTTCGGCAGCGGCTCGGACAGCGGTTCCTCCTCCAGCTCGTACAGCTCCTACTCCGACCCCTATTCCGACTCGTCGAGCCTCACGGACGTGTTCTCGCCGAGTTCCATCACCGACCTGATCGAGCCCTGGCGGGCCTGGCTGGGGCTGGGCGTGCTCGCGCTCATCGCCTGGTGCGGATACGCCCAGCGCAACCAGGTCAGCCGGGCGCTGGCCGCCGAACTCTCCCCGCAGCGGTTCGGTGACGCGGCGAACGACCCCGCCGAGCAGGCCGACAACCCGCGCTTCCAACGGCTGAAGCAGCGCATCCGGCTCGAGCAGCACGCGCCGCTGATCATGTACCACGAGGCGCGGCCGTTCTGCGGGGCGGGCGCCGCGTACGACACCTGGGTGCTGGCCGTCGAACTCCGCCCGGACGAGGAGCGGAAGCAGCAGCCACTGAGCAACCGCACGGTCCTGGAGCGGATCCGTCCGCTGCTCGAACAGCTGCGCGTCCCGGCCGAGTTCGCGGGGCCCGGGGTCCGTGACCGGCTGCGCTGGCTGGAGATCGACGAGTGCGTTTTCCTGCCGGCCGAGGGGCTGCTCACCCGCGACCAGGCGCCGTACACCCCGCAGGCCTTCGAGGAGCACCGGGCCCGGGCGGTCGAGGAGGGCGCCGAGAAGCGGCGGCACTTCCTGCGCATCCGGGTCGGCGGCTGGGAGGAGGAGCTGGTCGTCACGGTCTTCGTGCGCATCCACACGCAGGGACGGATGCTGATGCTGGAGATCGCGCCGCACGTGCTGACGCCGGTGCGCGCCGACTTCAAGGACGCCGACCGTATGGCGCACCGGTTCCGGCACAACAACCTGGCCGGGAAGGTGGCGGGCGCGCTCGTCCTGGTGCCGTCGTCCGTCGGCCGCTCGCTGGGGCAGCTGGGCCGGGGGCTGGTGTACGTGTGGCGGCTGCTCACGGGCGGCTACGCGGGGGCGCTGCCCGACGGGCCGGGGGCGTCGGTACGGGAGTTGGGGGCGGCGCCGGCCGGTTCCACGTTCCAGGAGATGGACGTGGTGCGCTACCTGAAGAGCGTGCAGGACAGGGTGGCGAACGGGGTGCGGGCCGCGCTCGCCGAATCCGGTTACGAGACCGGGGAGTTCGTCCAGAAGGTCGTCAACATCAGCAACGGGGACGTGAACATCGGCCGGATCGAGGGGTCCACCTTCGCGGTCGGCAGTGGCTCGTCCGCCGCCTCCTCCAGTGTCTCGGGCGGTGCGGTGCCGCCGAAGGGAGCCGACACCAGTGACAAGTAACGAGCCGAGCGTCAACATCGGCGACATCTCCGGCAACAACACCTTCGCCATCGGCAGCCAGTCGCACGCCGAGAGCCACCACGTGCACAACGGCACGGGTCCGCAGCGCGACGAGGCGACCGAACAACTGCTTGCCGCCGTACGGGAGTTGCGGGCCGACCTGGCCCAACGGGTGCGCGGCACCGAGCAGACGGCCGCGCTGGACGAGGCCCTCGCGGAGACGGAGACGGAGATCGCGACCACGGGCCAGGCCGGCCCCACCCGCCGCGAACGCCTGAGGGAACTGCTGACCGACTCCCAGGCCCTGGTCACCTTCCTGGCCTCCGCCGGCTCCCTGGCCGGCCTCCTGGGGATGTGAGAGTCAGCCGATGAGCGGGGGCGGACAGTACTGGAACGAGGACACCCAGCGCTGGGAGGACAGCACGGGGAGTCATCCGACGGCCGAGCCGCCGTTCGCTCCGCCGGGCTGGCCGGGGGCGGGGGGATCGGGGGCCGAGGTCGGTGGCTCGGGAGTGGGGAGTACGGCTGACGGCCTCGGGGTGGACAACGCCGGTGGTGAGGCGGAAGATCCGGGCTCTGATCGTGGGGCCGGCGCCGGCGGGGCTGACGCCGGTGTCTCGCCGGACGGGGCTGCCGGGGCTGTCGGCTCCCAACCGCCGACTCCCGTCGTTCCGCCCCTGCCCGGTGGCTGGCCCGGTGCGGGGGCCGGGGGCGGCTGGCATGGGCCCGGGGCCGGGGGGACCGTGGTGGATTCGGGGGCCGGGAACGGTGGTTCGGGTTCGGCCGGGAGCGGTGGGGCGTGGGCGTCGTCGGCCGGCTCGGGCGTCGCAGGTTCTCCTGCTGATTCCGGTTCCTCCGGCGCAGCCGGTGGCGCCGGGGCCGGAGCACCTGCGCCGGAGTGGTCCAGTGGGGCTTCCTGGGGGACCGTGCCCGAGTGGGGTTCCGGAGCCTCGTGGACGCCCCCGGAGCAGCAGGGGGCGGGCGGTGGTGGGCTCAGTCGGCGGCTCGTGTGGTCCGTGGTGGTCGGGGCCGCCGTGGTCGGGGTCGCCGTCAGTCTTGTGGTGACCCTCGTCGTGGGGAGGAGCGAAGGCGGACACAAGGAGCCCGTCGCCGCCGGGTCCTCCACGACGGCGAGCGAGTCGCCTCCCCAGTCGCCGTCACCGCTCGTCGAGGACACCACGACGTCCTCGCCCTCGTCCTCCGCACCGCCCGCGGGATACGAACTGCGCGACGACGAGGAGGGGTTCCGGATCGCCGTACCGGAGGGCTGGACCCGCACCACCGCGCCCTCGCTGTTCGGGATCGACGTGGTCAACTACCGCAGCGCCGACAGCACACACCGACTGCAGGTCTACCAGGTGCAGGAGGAGTCCCCGCAGGCCTCCTTCGACCTGTACCTGTCCGACCAGACCCCCAAGCCCGCCGGCTTCAAGAAGCTCGGCCTGCAGACCCTGGACGACGGGCAGTTCACCGGCTCCCGGCTGGAGTACCTCGCCGGCGCCATCAAGGGCGAGCCCGACGTCGGCACCTGGCACGTCTACGACGAACGCTTCGTCGCCCAGGACGGCAAAATCTACGCCATCGCCTCCTACGGCCCCGACTCCGACGGCCGCGACGACGAACTCGCCAAGCTCACCACCGCGTTGGACTGGTTCTGCCCGCCGAACACCATCTGCGACCCGGCCTCGGGCACCGACTGACTCAGGTGCTCTGCAACCGCTGCTGCAGCTTGCCGATGTCCACCGACTGGTCCGGCGACGGTGTGGCGGAGGGCACCGGCTTGTCGTAGTCCGAGAAGGCCAGCGTCGTGTCGGTGCGGCCGCCCTTCAGCGTGGCCTCGACCAGCCGGTGCGGCGCGCCCGAAGTGACGTACAGAACCGACCGTTGCCCGCCCTCCGTGCCCTTCAGCGGAATCACCTTCGTGCCGTCGACGGTCGTCTCGGCGCCCTTCGTCAGGGACTTGCCGCCCGACGACGGCCCGGTGTCCACCTGTCGCTGGAAGGCGGACAGGTCGCAGGTGTCCGACAGTCCCTTGAGCATGGCGTCCTTCGTCGTGCCGTGGATGTAGCGGCCCTTGAAGAGCTGGGCGACCGCGTCACCCTGCGGCCCGGGCACCTGCGCCTTCCAGAACGCGGTGTCCGGCTTCATCCACACCTGCTCGCCCCGCTTGACCAGCTCGACACTGCCACCGCGACCGCCCATCCGCAGGGTCCCGACACAGTTGCCGTCCCGGTCCAGGGCGAGGTCCATGAACGTCGGCCGGGTCTTGCTGTGCGCCACCCCCGCCCCGCGGTCCGTCAGCTTCAGGTGGACGGACGTGGCGTCGAGGAGGTTCTTCTTCGCCTGCTGGGCCAGCTGCCGGGCGGAGAGCCCACCGCCGTCGTCCGCGGCGGCGAGTGCGGCCGGGGTGAGGGCGAGGGCCACGCTCGCCGCCGTACACACCAGAGCCCTGCCGTGCATGACCTCACCTCCGTGGTGCGCGTCACGGCTCAGCCTACGGTTCGCCCTATTTGCCCGCATGTTCAGTGACACAGCGCACTTTCGGCCATGGATTGCGCATGCAATCAGGGGCGGAGGGCAGGTGCTCACGGTCCCGGTGGGTGACACCGGTGTGACTCACGGGAGCTGAACAGGAACGGAAGGCAGTACCGAACATGGCGGACAGGGCGCAAGCACCGGAACTCGACGCGCAGGCGACCATCCACGTGGCGGGAGAATGGCGAGAAGCCGTCTCCGGCGCCACGCGAGAGATCCTCGACCCCGCGGACGGGCAGCCCTTCGCCCTGGTCGCGGAGGGTGACGAAAAGGACACGGACCTGGCGGTCGCGGCCGCCCGGGAGGCCTTCGACCACGGCGACTGGCCCCGCACCCCCGTGGCCGAACGCGCCGCGCTGCTGCGCCGCGTCGCCGATCTTCTCGTACGCGACCGCGAACGCCTCGGCCGACTGGAGAGCCAGGACGCGGGCAAGACCGTGGAGGAGGGCCGGGTCGACATCGACTGTGTCGCCGACGCCTTCCGCTACTTCGCCGACCTGGTCGCCGGTGAGGCACCGGGCCGGGTCGTCGACGCGGGCTCGCCCGACGTCCACAGCGTCGTCGTGCACGAACCGGTCGGCGTCTGCGCCCTGATCACCCCCTGGAACTACCCCCTCCTCCAGGCCAGTTGGAAGATCGCCCCGGCTCTGGCGGCCGGCAACACCTTCGTCGTCAAGCCCAGCGAGATCACCCCGCTCACCACCGTCGCCCTCATCGACCTGCTCACCGAGGCCGGTCTGCCCGCGGGCGTCGCCGGCGTCGTCACCGGCCCCGGCCACTCCGTCGGCGCCCGGCTCGCCGAGCATCCGGACGTCGACCTGGTCTCCTTCACCGGCGGCCTGGTCAGCGGCACCAAGGTCGCCCAGGCGGCCGCCCCCACCGTGAAGAAGGTCGCCCTCGAACTCGGCGGCAAGAACCCCAACGTCGTCTTCGCCGACGCCTGCGCCACCGAGGAGGGCTTCGACACCGCCGTCGACCAGGCCCTCAACGCCGCGTTCATCCACAGCGGCCAGGTCTGCTCGGCCGGCGCCCGCCTCATCGTCGAGGAGTCGCTGCGCGAGCGCTTCGTCGCCGAACTCGCCCGCCGCGCCAGCCGGATACGCCTCGGCCGCGGCACCGAGGACGGCGTCGAGTGCGGCCCCCTCGTCTCCGAGCAGCAGCGCGCCAAGGTCGAGGCGTACGTCGCCTCAGCGCTGGAGGAGGGCGCGGTGCTGCGCTCGGGGGGCCGACGGCCCGTACCGGCGCCGGAGCGTCCCGCGTCCGGCTACTTCTACGAGCCGACCGTCCTCGACCAGTGCCACCGCCAGATGAAGGTCGTGCGCGAGGAGGTCTTCGGACCGGTGCTGACGGTGGAGACCTTCCGCACCGAGGACGAGGCCGTCGCCCTCGCCAACGACACCGAGTACGGCCTCGCCGGCGCCGTCTGGACCTCCGACGCGGGCCGCGCCCGCCGGGTCGCCGGCCGGCTGCGGCACGGCACCGTCTGGATCAACGACTTCCACCCCTATCTCCCGCAGGCGGAGTGGGGCGGCTTCGGCAAGAGCGGCGTCGGCCGCGAGCTGGGGCCGGCCGGCTTCGCCGAGTACCGCGAGACCAAGCACGTGTACCAGAACCTGGCGCCGAAGCCGGTCCGCTGGTTCGCGGGCTGAGCCCCGATTCCCGTACCGACCCGCGACTTCCGTACGACACAGCGACCTCCGTACGCCCCCCACTCCCGTACGAAGCCCCCGACTCCCGTACGTCCCCCGCACCTTGGAGCAACCCCCTCATGTCCGAGACCCCCCATCTCTACGACTATGTCGTCATCGGCGGCGGCACCGCCGGCTCCGTCATAGCCTCCCGCCTGACCGAGAACCCCGACGTCACCGTCGCCGTCATCGAGGGCGGCCCCAGCGACGTCGGCAGAGAGGACGTCCTGACGCTGCGCCGCTGGATGGGCCTGCTCGGCGGCGAGCTCGACTACGACTACCCCACCACCGAGCAGCCACGCGGGAATTCGCACATCCGGCACAGCCGGGCCCGCGTCCTCGGCGGCTGCTCCTCCCACAACACGCTGATCGCCTTCAAGCCGCTGCCCTCCGACTGGGACGAGTGGGAGGCGGCCGGCGCCAAGGGCTGGGGCGCGGTGCCGATGGAGGCATACTTCGCGCGCCTGAAGAACAACATCGTCCCGGTCGACGAGAAGGACCGGAACGCCATCGCCCGCGACTTCGTCGACGCCGCCCAGAAGGCGCTGGACGTCCCCCGCGTCGAGGGCTTCAACAAGAAGCCGTTCGACGACGGCGTCGGCTTCTTCGACCTGGCCTACCACCCCGAGACCAACAAGCGCTCCAGCGCGTCGGTCGCGTACCTCCACCCGGTGATGGACGAGCGGCCCAACCTGACGATCCTGCTGGAGACCTGGGCGTACCGGCTTCAGCTCGAAGGCACGCGCGCCGAGGGCGTGCACGTCCGCACCAAGGACGGCGAGGAGATCCTCGTACGCGCCCGCAACGAAGTCGTCCTGTGCGCGGGGGCCGTCGACTCCCCGCGGCTGCTGCTGCACTCCGGTATCGGCCCGCGTGCGGACCTCGAAGCCCTCGGCCTCCCCGTCGTCCACGACCTGCCCGGTGTCGGCGAGAACCTCCTCGACCACCCGGAGTCGGTGATCGTCTGGGAGACCAACGGACCCATCCCGGACAACTCCGCGATGGACAGCGACGCCGGCCTGTTCGTGCGCCGCGACCCCGAACACCCGGGCCCGGACCTGATGTTCCACTTCTACCAGATCCCGTTCACGGACAACCCGGAGCAGCTGGGCTACGAACGCCCCGCCTACGGCGTCTCGATGACCCCCAACATCCCCAAGCCGAGGAGCCGCGGCCGTCTGTACCTGACGAGCGCGGACCCCTCGGTCAAACCGGCCCTCGACTTCCGCTACTTCACCGACGAGGACGACTACGACGCCCGCACCCTCGTCGACGGCATCCGCGTCGCCCGCGAGATCGCGAGCACCGAACCGCTGGCGGGCTGGCTCAAGCGCGAGGTGTGCCCGGGGCCGGAGGTGACCGGCGACGAGGAGCTGAGTGAGTACGCCCGCAAGGTCGCGCACACCGTCTACCACCCCGCCGGCACCTGCAGGATGGGTGCCACGGACGACGAACTCGCCGTGGTCGACCCCGAGCTGCGGATCCGCGGCCTGGAGGGCATCCGGATCGCGGACGCCTCGGTCTTCCCGACGATGACCGCCGTGAACCCGATGATCGGGGTGCTCATGGTCGGTGAGAGGGCCGTCGACCTGATCGGAGGTGGTGTGCGATGAGCACGGCCATCGAAAAGCCCGTCTTCTCCGTCGACAACCTGTGGAAGGTGTTCGGCCCGAAGGCGGACAGCGTTCCCGGCGACGCCGAGCTGTCCGCGCTGGCGCCCTCCGAACTCCGGGCCCGCACCGGCTGCACGGCCGCCGTCCGGGACGTCTCCTTCGACGTGCGCAAGGGCGAGGTCTTCGTGGTGATGGGTCTGTCGGGCTCCGGCAAGTCCACGCTCGTCCGCTGCCTCACCCGGCTCATCGAGCCGACGGCCGGCACGATCGCCATCGACGGCGAGGACGTCCGCGCCATGGACAGGTCCCGGCTGCGCGAACTGCGCCGGCACCGGGCGGCCATGGTCTTCCAGCACTTCGGCCTCCTCCCGCACCGCACCGTCCTGGACAACGTCGCCTACGGCCTGGAGATCCAGGGCGTCGGCAAGGCGGAGCGCAGGGCGCGCGCCCAGCAGGTCGTCGCCAAGGTCGGCCTCGAGGGCATGGAACAGCGCCGCCCCGGCCAGCTCTCCGGCGGGCAGCGCCAACGGGTGGGCCTGGCCCGGGCGTTGGCCGTCGACCCGGAGGTCCTGCTGTTCGACGAGCCCTTCAGCGCCCTCGACCCCCTCATCCGGCGTGACATGCAGGAGGAGGTCGTGCGACTGCACCGCGAGGAGGGCCGCACGATGGTCTTCATCACGCACGACCTGAGCGAGGCCCTCAAGCTCGGCGACCGCATCGCGCTGATGCGCGACGGCCGGGTGGTCCAGCTGGGCACCCCGGAGGAGATCGTGGGCAGCCCCGCGGACGACTACGTCCGCGAGTTCGTCCGGGACGTGTCGCGGGAGCAGGTCATGACCGTCCGTACGGCCATGCGCCCCGGCGGCTGCGAAGGCCCGGAGCACCCCGGCGCGCTCGCCCCCGACGAGCTCGTCGCCGACGCCATCAAGGTGGTCGCCACCAGCGGCAGGCCGGCCTGTGTGGTCGAGAACGGCCGCTGTCTGGGCGTCGTCGACCACGAGAGGCTCCTCGGTGTGGTCGCCGGGACCGAGCCGCAGAGGGAGGCCGCCTGATGGCCACCCTCACCGCGCCCGTCCCGCTGTCCGCGGGCTTCCTCAAACACCGGGCCGTCCGGAAACTCCTGCTGCTCGCGCTCGCCGCCGCGGTCCTCGTCCCGCTCGCCAACGCCCAGTGGGCGAGCGGAAGTTGGCCCGCAGCCCTCACGGTCGACCTGTCCAAGCCGCTCACCGGCGCCAGCAACTGGATCATCGACAACCGCGACAGCCACCCGCTGTTCCTCTACGGCTTCGGCTACGTCAGCAACGCGGTCGTCCTCTCCGTACGCGCCGTCTATCTGGTCCTCCTCGCCGCGGGCTGGGCCGGGGTGACGGCCATCGGCGCCCTCGTCGCCTGGCGGGTAGCCGGTCTCAGGCTGGCCCTCGGCACGGCCGTCGCGTTCCTCGCCTGCGGGCTGCTCGGCATGTGGATCCCGACGATGCAGACGCTCGCCCTGATGGTGGTCGCCGTCCTCGCGTCGGTGGTGGTGGGCGCCCTCCTGGGCCTGGCCGCCGGTCTCTCCGACCGCCTCGACCGCGCCCTGCGCCCGGTCCTGGACACCATGCAGGTGCTGCCGGCCTTCGCCTACCTCCTCCCGGTCGTCCTGGTCTTCGGCATCGGCGTCCCCGCCGCCGTCCTCGCCACCGTCGTCTACGCCGCCCCGCCGATGGCCCGCCTCACCTCCCTCGGCCTGCGCGGCGCCGACAAGGAGGTCCTCGAAGCCGTCGACTCGCTCGGTGCCACCGCCCGCCAGCGGCTGCTGACCGCGCGTATCCCGCTGGCCCGCAAGGAACTCCTCCTCGGCCTCAACCAGACGATCATGATGGCCCTGTCGATGGCGGTCATCGCGTCCGTCATCGGCGCCGCCGGCCTCGGTGACCGCGTCTACCAGGCCCTGGCCTCCGTCGACGTGGGCGCCGCCCTCGCGGCCGGCATCCCGATCGTGCTGCTGGCCGTCGTCCTGGACCGGGTCACCTGCGCCGCGGGCGAGAACGCCGGCGAGGAGCCGGCGGGCGGGCGCCCCTGGCTGTACGCGGCCGCCGGCGCCGTCGCCGTGGCGCTCGCCGGACGTCTCGCCGGGCGTCTCGACTGGCCCGAGGCCTGGACCCTGAACATCGCCGACCCGGTCAACAGCGCCGTCGACTGGATGACCGCCCACCTCTACTCGGGCGTCCCGGTCGTCGGTGGCACCGCCGACTGGGCGGGCCACTTCACCACCTGGGTCCTGGACCCGATCCGCGGCGGTCTGCAGTGGCTGCCCTGGTGGTCCGTGCTGCTCCTGGTCGCCGCCCTGGCCTGGCTGATCGGCACCTGGCGCACCGCGCTCACCGCGGTCCTCGCCATGGCCGCGATCGGCGTGCTCGGCGTGTGGAAGCCTTCCCTCGACACGCTCTCCCAGGTCCTGGCCGCCGTCGCCGTCACCCTCGTCCTCGGTTTCGCGACCGGCATCGCGGCGGCCCGCAGCGACCGCTTCGAACGCCTGCTCAGGCCCGTCCTGGACGTCTTCCAGACGATGCCGCAGTTCGTGTACCTGATCCCGGTGGTGGCCCTGTTCGGCGTCGGCCGCGCCCCCGCCGTCGCGGCGGCCGTGGTCTACGCCCTGCCCGCCGTCGTCCGGATCACCACCCAGGGGCTGCGCCAGGTCGACCCGGCCGCCCTGGAGTCGGCCCGCTCCCTCGGCGCGACGCCCGCCCAGCAGCTGCGCCAGGTCCAACTCCCGCTCGCCCGGCCCGCGTTGCTGCTCGCCGTCAACCAGGGCGTGGTCCTCGTCCTCGCCGTCGTCATCATCGGTGGCCTGGTCGGCGGCGGCGCGCTCGGCTACGACGTCGTGTTCGGCCTCGCACAGGGCGATCTGGCGACGGGGCTGGTGGCCGGTGCGGCGATCGTGTGCCTGGGGTTGATGCTCGACCGGGTGACCCAGCCGACGCAGCGCCGCGCGACGAAGGGAGCGTGACATGCGACTGCGCATCACCACGACCGCCGCGGTCGCCTCGCTGGCGCTGCTCACCGGCTGCGGCGCCGCCGACATGACCAAGCAGGCGTCCCCCTTCGCCAACGCCGGGGGCACCAGGAGCGTGACCCTCTCCGTGCAGTCCTGGGTGGGCGCGCAGGCCAACGTGGCCGTCGCCCAGTACCTGCTGGAGCACAAGCTCGGCTACCGCGTCGACACCGTGCAGGTAGACGAGGTCCCCGCCTGGGACGCGCTCAGCCAGGGCCGGGTCGACGCGATCCTGGAGGACTGGGGCCACCCCGACCAGGAGAAGCGGTACGTCGACGACAAGAAGACCATCGCGCGCGGCGGCGGTCTCGGGGTGACCGGGCACATCGGCTGGTTCGTGCCGACGTACCTGGTCAAGCAGCACCCCGACATCACCGACTGGAAGAACCTCAACAAGTACGCCTCCCTCTTCCGCACCGCGGAGAGCGGCGGCAAGGGCCAGCTGATGGACGGCTCGCCGTCGTACGTCACCAACGACAAGGCGCTGGTGACGAACCTGAAGCTGAACTACCAGGTGGTGTTCGCCGGTTCGGAGGCCGCGCAGATCACCCAGATGAAACAGTTCGCCAAGGAGAAGAAGCCCTTCCTGACGTACTGGTACGCCCCGCAGTGGCTGTTCAAGAAGGTCCCCATGACCGAGGTGAAGCTGCCGCCGTACAAGCAGGGCTGCGATGCGGACCCGGCCAAGGTCGCCTGCGCCTATCCGCACACCCCGCTGCAGAAGTACCTCAACGCCGACTTCGCGAAGAAGGGCGGCAAGGCGGCCGCCTTCCTGAAGAAGTTCACGTGGACGACCGAGGACCAGAACGAGGTCTCCCTGATGATCGCCGACCAGAAACTGTCGCCCGAACAGGCGGCGAAGAAGTGGGTGGACGGCCACGCGTCCACATGGAAGGCGTGGCTGTCCTGATCACCAGCGTTTCCGCAGCTCGTCCGTCATCCCCTTGAACGCCAGCGCGGCCCAGCGCTGCAGGGTCGGCCCGAAGGTGATGCGCGTGGCCCCGAGTTCGCCGAGTTCGGAGGGGTCGGGGCCGCCCTCCAGCTTGGCGTTCACGTTGATCGGCCCCTGGATCCCGGACCGCAGGAGGGGCAGTACGTTCGTCGGGGCGCCGATCGGATAGACGCAGTCGGCGCCAGCGGCGACATACAACGCGGCCCGCTCGATGGCCCGTGCGGGATCGCCGTCGCCGTACGCGAAGGTGTCGACGCGGGCGTTGACGAACAGCTGGTCACCGGCCGCGAACCGCACCTGGGCCAGCCAGTCGGCGTGCTCGCGCGGGTCGTTGAGGACGCCCCGGTGCGAGTCCTCCAGGTTGCAGCCGACGGCACCGGCCTCCAGCAGCCGCTCCACCAGCTCCGTCGGCGCCAAGCCGTACCCTCCCTCGACGTCGGCCGACACGGGCACGTCCACCGCCCGGCAGATGCGCGCCACCGCAGCGAACATCTCGTCGGCCGGGGTCGCCCCGTCCTCGTACCCGAGCGAGGCCGCGATCCCCGCACTGGGCGTGGCGAGCGCCGGGAACCCGGCCTCCTCCAGCGTCCGCGCGCTGACCGCGTCCCACGGTCCCGGCAGCACGAGCGGGTCGCCGGGGAGGCGGCCGCGGTGCAGGGCGCGGAAGACATCGACCTTGCTCATGGTGTGTACCCTCCCGGCGGGATCCGGCGGCTGACCATCACCCGGTTCCAGTTGTTGATGGCGACGACCAGGCCGACGAGATGGCGCGGTCGAGGACCTGTGTACGGGTCACTGGTGTTGCCCCGGGGTGTAGTGGCCCGGTGCCATCCGGGTGGTCACGCCGAAACGGTTCCACGCGTTGATCACGGTGATCGCGGCGATCAGCTGGGCCAGCTCGGCCTCCTCGAAGTGCTTGGCCGCGTGGTCGTACACCTCGTCGGGCACGAATCCGTCGGTCAGGACGGTGATCGCCTCGGTCAGCTCGATCGCCGCGAGCTCCTTCTCCGTGTAGAAGTGCTTCGACTCCTCCCAGGCGCTCAGCTGGACGACCCGCTCCACGCTCTCCCCGGCCGCGAGCGCGTCCTTGGTGTGCATGTCCAGGCAGAAGGCGCAGTGGTTGATCTGCGAGGCGCGGATCTTCACCAGCTCGTACAGCTTGGGGTCCAGGCCCTGCCTGGCGGCGGTCTCGAGGCGGAGCATCGCCTTGTAGACCTCGGGCGCGTGCTGGGCCCAGCGCAGCCGGGCGGGCCGCTCGGGCGCGTACTCGGTGGTCTCCTCTGTGGTCATGTCCTCGACCCTAGAAGCGAGGCAGCCCAGGGGTATGGTCCATTTCCATGGCGAAATCATGGGCCACTTTGGGTGTCGACCTGCATCTGGAGCCGACGGGACCGGGTGTGCGCCGGGGCCTGACCGACGCCCTGCGCGAGGCGGTCCGTACCGGCCGGCTGGCTCCCGGCACCCGGCTGCCCTCCTCGCGCAGTCTCGCCGCCGACCTGGGCGTGGCCCGCAACACCGTCGCCGAGGCCTACGCCGACCTGGTCGCGGAGGGCTGGCTCACCGCACGGCAGGGCTCCGGCACCCGGGTGGCCGACCGCCCGGTCAGTCCGCCCTCCGAGGCCCCGCCCCACCCGCGTGCGCCGAGCAGCCCCGCCTACGATCTGGTCCCCGGTCTGCCCGACCTCGCCTCCTTCCCGCGCGCCGAGTGGCTCAAGGCCGCCCGCCGCGCCCTGGCCGCCGCCCCCCACCAGGCCCTGGACTACGGCGACCCGCGCGGCCGCGCCGAACTGCGCACCGCCCTGGCGCACTACCTCGCCCGCTCCCGGGGCGTGCGCGCCGACCCCGACCACATCCTGATCTGCGCCGGCATCTCACACGGACTGCGGATCCTCGCCGCCGTCCTGCGCGCACGCGGCGCCGACACGGTCGCCGTCGAGTCGTACGGCCTCTACGTCCACTGGGACCTGCTCGCCGAGGCCGGCCTGCGCACGGTCCCGCTGCCCTTCGACGAACGGGGCACGGACCCAGGCGAGTTGGCGGACCAGGGCGCCGTCCTGCTCACCCCCGCCCACCAGTTCCCGATGGGCGGCACCCTGCACCGGGACCGGCGGGCGGCCGTCGTCCAATGGGCCCGCCGCACCGGGGGCCTGGTGATCGAGGACGACTACGACGGAGAGTTCCGCTACGACCGCCAGCCCGTCGGCGCCCTCCAGGGCCTCGACCCCGAACACGTCGTCTATGCCGGCACGGCCAGCAAGTCCCTCGCCCCCGGCCTCCGGCTGGCCTGGCTGGCCCTGCCCCCGGGATGGGTGCGGGAGGCGGTGAAGGCCAAGGGCGGGGTGGACAGCTGCGGGGCGCTGGACCAGCTGACCCTCGCCGAGTTCCTCACCTCCGGCGCCTACGACCGCCATGTGCGCGCCGCCCGGCTGCGCTACCGGCGCCGCCGCGACGCGCTGGTGGCCCAGCTCGCCCGCAGCGCCCCGCAGGTTCGCGCCACCGGCATCGCGGCCGGGCTGCACGTCGTCCTGCGGCTCCCGCCGGGAACCGAGCAGGAGGCGCTGCGCGCGGCGGCCTGGCAGGGGCTCGCGGTGCACGGGCTGCACCGCTACCAGCACCCCGAGGCGAGGGTCGAGCGGCGCGACGCGCTGGTCGTCGGCTACGGGACACCGCCGGACCACGCCTGGTCGGGGGCGCTGGACGCCCTGTGCGCGGCACTGCCCGAATGACGCCGCCGTAATTGCCGCATTCAGCATTCCTGAATGCGGTCGCGCGGATAGAGTCGCCCCATGAGCAACAGTGACGCGATATCCCGTGTGGCCCTCAAGAAAATCACCCCCGACGTCTCCAAGGCGATGGGTTCCCTGCACGCCGCCGCCGTTTCCGCGGCCCAGGACGCCAAGGTCGAACCGGAACTCCTGGAACTGATCAGGATCCGCGCCTCGCAGATCAACGGCTGCGCGTTCTGCCTCGACATGCACACCAAGGACGCACGGGCGGCGGGCGAGACGGAGCAGCGGATCTACGCCCTGAACGCCTGGCGGGAGACTCCCTTCTTCACTGAACGCGAGCGCGCCGCCCTGGCGTTGACCGAGGCCGTGACCCTGGTCCACGACGGCCGGGTGCCGGACGCCGTCTACGCCGAGGCCGCCGAGGTCTTCGAGGAGGACCAGATCGCGGCACTCATCTGGGCGGCCACCGTCATCAACGCCTACAACCGCATCGCCATCGCCACCAGGATGGCACCGGGCGGTTATCAGCCGACCAATAAATAACGCCGGTCCTGGGAATAGGGACGGATACAGGAATACCTGATACGGGCATCGGCGATCCGCGTCGATGCCCGTATTCCATGCACCCTTTCCCGCCTTTCCGGCTATTTCTCCGGCAGCGGTTCCATGATGTCGTCCAGCCAGGAGCGCCATTCCGGGGCGTGGGTCGCGGGGGCCGCCTCGATCGACCCGCCCATCCAGTCCGTCACCGGCCGGATCCCATGGAGCGCGTTGACGAGCCAGACCTCGCGGCCGTCCAGTTCGGCCACGGTCCGGGGGCGGTGGGCGAGCCGGACGCCTTCACGGTGGGCCCGTTCCTGGATGAGGGCGACGGTGACGCCGGGCAGGATCGGCAGCTGGGGCGGGGGCAGACACAGCGTGTCGTCCTCCCACCACAGCACGCTGGCCGTGGCCGCCTCCAGCACCACTCCGGACGGCGCGACGAGCACCGTCTCGTCGGCTCCCTCGCCCGAGGCGCGTCTGCGGACCCGGGCCAGCGTGTCCAGGTCCGGGCCCTTGCGGCGGGGCACGGTCCGCGGGTCGGACTGGCCCGTGGCCCAGACCCGTACACCGGCCCCGAGCGGTGGGGCGTGCCGCAGCAGCAGCCGCAACTCCGTGCCGCCCGGCGCGAGTTCGACACGCGGGAACCACTCGCCCGTCCGCGGCAGCGCATCGGTCACATCCCGCCAGAACTCCAGCAGCCGTCTGAGCGGCGGCCCGCCGACCTCTCCGCAGGCCCGCAGGAACCGCTCCCGGTGCCGCTCCAGACCCCGCACCCTGCCGTCCCGCACCAGCCACGAGTCCGCGACGAGCAGCCGCCCGCCGGGCTCACCCGCCGGAGCCAGCCCACCGGCGGGCGTCCACGTCAACAGCCCCTCGGCGATGACCGGTTGCGTCACAGCTGCTCCTCCCTCAGTACTTGCCGCCGGCGACCACCGGGGCTCCGTTCCGCGGCCCGTACGGCGCGTGCTCCAGCCATGCCCCGCACCACGGCAGCATGGGCGCGAGGACCGCCGCCGCGCGCTGTCTGGCCCGGACGATCCGGCGCCGGGGCCGCAGATGGTCGAGCGCGGTCTGGGCGGCGGCGCTGTTGAACAGCCCCGCGGCCCGCCGCAGTCGCGCGAACTCACCGACCGCGTCCGCCGTACCCGCCGCGACCGCCTCCGCGGCCGCCGCCGCGTCCGCGATCCCGCTGTTCATCCCGCGCGCCCCGAACGGCGGGAAGAGGTGGGCCGCCTCACCGACGAGCAGCACCCGCCGGTGCTGATCCGTGAAGGAGGCCGCCACCATCCGCAGGAAGCGGTACGTCGACACCCACAGGATCCGCTCGGCGTACCCGTCGCCCACGACCGCCGGCAGCCACCGCCGTACCGCCTCCCGGGTGCCGAAGTCCTCCTGCGCGTCGTCGTCCCGGCACTGCAGATCGACCTGGAACCCCCCGGCGAACGGCACCCGCATCACACTGCGCCCGCCGACGCCCGGATGCTCGTAGTGGAAGACCCGCTCGGACACCGGCTCGGCGCCCTCGGCCTCCGCCACGTCGACGACCACATGGAAGCCCTCGCCACGCTCTCCCTCCATGGGAATGCCCAGCCCCCGCCGCACGGCCGACCGCGCGCCGTCCGCCGCCACGACGTACCCGCAGCTCCACTCCCGCCCGTCCGCGCAGGTCAGCACCGCCTCGTCCGGTGTCGTCCGCACGCCCGTGACCCGTGTGCCCCACACGAACTCCACCCCCGCCCGCTCGCAGGCCCCCCGCAGAAAGCGCTCGGTGTCCACCTGACGCAGGCTGGTGAAGGGCGGCGGGCCGGACGGGGGCGGGAAGGTGCGGGAGTACACCTCCCGCCCCCGGTACAGGGTCCGTTTCGTCTGCCAGGTACGCCCGTACGCCGTGATCTCCCCGGCCAGTCCCGGCAGCATCCCGTCGAGCAGCGCGAGCGTCTCGCGGTGCACGAACAGGGCCCGGCTGCCCGGCCGTTCGCGGTCCTCGGCGTCCGCCTCCAGCAGCACGACCGGCAGCCCACGAGCCCGCAGCCCGAGCGCCGCCGACAGCCCCACGGGCCCGGCTCCGACCACCACGACCGGATTCACGCGCGTGCGCCCTCCGTCAGCATCCGGCTGATCTCCACCCGCTTGACCTTCCAGGTCGCGGTCATCGGCAGTTCCTCGAACCGCCACTGCCGAGGCTCGGCCAACGCCGGCAGATCGGCGGTCGCCTCCCGCCACCGCTGCGGGTCCAGTGGCCGCTCGCCCCGTACGCACACCACCGGCACCGGCTCCCGGTCCGCACCCGGCACGATGACGACCTCACGCAGCTCCTCCAGGCGGTCCATCAGCGCGTCCTCGATCTCCAGATTGCTGTGCACGGAGTCGATCCGGTCGATCTCCCGGTCGATCAGGTGCAGGGCGCCCAGGCGGCTGCGGTGCCCCATGTCGCCCATCTCCCACCAGCCGTCGTTCAGCTGCCGGTCGTAGCGGTCCTGCATGCCGAGATACGTGAGGATCCGTCCCCGGGTGCGCGCCTCGATCCGTCCGGGCGTGCCCGGCGCGACGGGCCGCCCGTCGGGCCCGGTGACCCTTACCCGGGTGAACCCCGGTATCCCGATCCCGACCCGCCGTCCGTCCGCGCGCGCGGCACTGCGCCGGGTGAACCACTGGAAGGCCACCGGCCCGGTCTCGCTCTGCCCGTACAGCTGGATCAGCCAGGGCGTACGGCGCCTGGAGGCGTCCAGCAGCCGCCGTACCGTGCGCGGATGGATCGCGTCGAACGTCGAGCCGTACGACTTCACCCGCGACAGGGGCGCGCCCGGTGCGTCCGCCAACTCCTCCCACAGCACGAAGGTGTTGGGATGGGTCTCGACGATGCCGGGCCGGTGCCGGGTGAGCAGGGGTCCCACGGTGGCCGGGTCGGGGTCGGTGATCAGCACGAGCGGACTGCCGAAGTGCAGCAGCACGCCGAGCAGATGGTAGAAGCGCGAGTGCACGAACGACATGTGCAGCGCGGCCGTCTCGCCGCGCGTCGGCCAGCCCATCGCCTTCTGCGGCACCAGCCGGTTCCACATGGTGTTCGCGCAGTGCACGGCGAGCTTGGGCAGGCCGGTCGTGCCCGAACTGTGGGTGATGAGCGACGGTTCGCGCGGATGCAGACGCACCGGGGCCGGGCGTTCGGCGTCCGCGTGCTTGGCCAGGGACTCGGCGCCGGGCGCGTCGTCCACGGACAGCACGCACCGCACGGCGGGCTTCAGCCCCTTCAGTGGCCCCTCGAGCTTGGCCCGGTCGGTGACCAGCCAAGGCTCGCGCAGCCGCTCGGTCAACTGCCCCACCACTTCACCCGCCAGGGCGGGGGACAGCAGCACCGGCACCGCGCCGATCCGGGAGATCGCGCAGGTCAGCAACACGATGTCGACGTTGTCCGTCTTGTGTACGACCACCTGCTCCGAGGGCCGTACCCCGGCCGCCCACAGTCGGCCCGACAGGTCCTCGACGGCGTCCGCGAGCGCCGAGTAGGTGAGGTCGACGCCGAGGGCGGGGTGGGTGTCCAGCGGCCGGTCCAGGGTGACGAAGACGGCTCCGTGCCGGTCGGCCGCCCGGCGGAACACCTGACCCAGGTAGAACCCCCGGTCGGCGAGCGGTGGTTGCTGCTGTCGCATCTGGCCGTTCCCTTCATTGATGGTCACCAGGCGCCCTGGCGGACGAGGTGACGGCGGAGCTTGCCGGTGGGGGTGCGGGGCAGGGACGCCACCAGGCTCACGCTGCGGGGCACCTTGAAGGCGGCGAGCCGCTCGCGCGCCAGGCGCAGGAGGTCGTCCCGCAGACCGTCCGGGACGGGCGTGACGGGGACGACGAAGGCGCGCAGCCGGCCGACGCCGGTGCCGTCGGTGACGGTCACGACCGCGACCTCCCGCACCGCCGGATGGGTGCGCAGCACCGCCTCCACCTCCAGCGGGGAGACGGTGATCCCGCCGACCATCTCCATGTCGTCGGCGCGGCCCAGGTGCCGGTAGGAACCGTCCGGTTCGCGCACCGCCCGGTCGTGCGTGGCGAGCCAGCCGCCGACCAGGGTGCGGGCCGTCTCCTCGGGGCGGTTGAGGTAGCCGGGGGTCACCGTCGGGCCGCGCACCCACAGTTCGCCCTCGGTGCCGTCGGGGACCGGCCGGCCCGCGCGGTCGCGCAGCTCCACCTCGAAGCCGGGCACGGGACGCCCGACGGTGCCCGGGTGGTTGTGCTCGAAGCTGTTGGCGCAGAAGGCGTGACCGGCCTCGGTGGAGCCGATCTGCTCCAGCACCGGCGCCCCGAGCAGCTCGGTGATCCGTCCGCCGAGCCCGTCCGGCAGCCCCTCGCCCGCCGACACCGCGGCCCGCACGGAGGCGAAGCAGGCCTCGTGCCCGCTGCCCCGGTCGGCCACCAGCGCGGCGTAGGCGGACGGCACCGAGTACAGCAGCGTCACCTGGTGCCGGGCGACCAGCTCGTCCACGGCGGCCGGGGTCGGACGCCGGTCCACCAGCACGGCGGAGGAGCCGGAGAAGAGCGGGAAGACGAATCCGTTGCCGAAGCCGTAGGCGAAGTACAGCTTCGACACCGACAGGGTGACGTCGTCCCGGGTGATCCGCAGCAGCCGCCGTCCGATGAGGTCGTGGTACGTCTTCGGGTCGCCGTGCGTGTGCACCACACCCTTGGGACGGCCCGTCGTACCGGACGTGTACTGCACATACAGCGGTGTGTGCGCGTCGACCGGGTGGGCCGGGGCCGGTCCGGCGGAGGCGCTGAGTGCGAGGAGCTGGTCGGCGCCGAGCCGCTCCCGGCCGGCGAAGCGGTCCTCCAGGCCCGGTCCCGTCACACACAGCACGGCGGCGGTGTCCGCGGCCATGAACGCCTGGTCGGCGGCGGGGAGTTCGGGGTTGACCAGGACGGCGGCGGCACCGAGCCGGGCGGTGGCGAGGAACGCCGTCACCCAGGCGATCCCGTCGGGCAGCGCCAGCACCACCCGGTCCCCGGGCCGCACCCCGTGCCCATCGAGCACGGTCGCCGCCTTCGCCGCCAGGGCGTGCACCTGTCCGTGGGTCCACACCCGGTGCCCCTGGTGGAAGGCCGGCCGGTCGGTCCAGCCCCGCCACTCGGCGAGCCCGGCGAGCTGCGCGGCGAGGTTGCCGGGCGCGTCGAAGTCGGCCGGGGCCAGCGTGCTCTGCGGAGTCGTCATCGCACCGGCTCCTCGCTCGCCGCGCGCTTCTGACGGGCGTCGGCACGGGCCGAGGCGTGCTGCCGCTGCTCACGGATCCGTTCCGCGGTGTGCAGGTGCAGGGCCCGCATCGGGGCCGCCGTCTTCAGCAGCATCTCGTCGTACTCGGCGACCGGATCGGAGTCCAGGACGATCGCGCCGCCGGCCCCCAGCTGCATCAGCCCGTCCGCGAACACGGCCGTACGGATGACGATGTTGAGATCCGCGCCCCCGCTGCACCCCAGGTAGCCGAGAGCGCCGGAGTACACACCCCGGGCCTCCGTCTCCAGGGAGTCGATGATCTCCAGGGTGCGCAGCTTGGGCGCCCCGGTCATCGAGCCGCCGGGGAAGCAGGCCCGTACGCAGTCCACCGCGTCCGTGCCCTCCCGCAGCCGTCCCTCGACGGTGGAGACCAGCTGGTGCACCGTGGCGTACGTCTCGGTGGCCATCAGCCGGGTCACCCGCACCGAGCCGGTCCGGCAGACCCGGCCCAGGTCGTTGCGGAGCAGATCGACGATCATCAGGTTCTCGGCGCGGGTCTTCGCGTCCGCCGCCAGCGCGTCCCGCAGCCGGGCGTCCTCCTCGGGCCCCTCACCCCGGGGCGCGGTGCCCTTGATGGGCCGCGCCTCGGCGACGCCGTCCCGGGTGATCCGCAGGAACCGCTCGGGGGAGGAGCCGGCCACGTCCACGTCCCCGAACCGCAGGAAGGCCGCGTACGGTGCCGGGTTCACCCGCCGCAGCACCCGGTAGAAGTCGAACGCGTCCGGCGGGGCGGGTAACCGCGCGGCGTTCGTCAGGCATATCTCGTAGCTGGTGCCGTTGCGCAACTCCCGTTGGCACGCCTCGATGTCCGCGAGATACCTCGCCCGGTCCCGCACCAGCCAGGGCTCGGCGGCGCCGAGGTCGGGCTCCGCGCGGGCGGGCAGCGGGGGCGGTTCGGACTCGGCGGCGACGAACGACAGCTGCGCCAGCGCGCTCTCGAGCCAGTCCTCGGCCTCCCGCGCGGCCTGCGGGGTGTCCTCGGCGAGACAGACCGCGTAGGTGAACCCCTTCAGATGATCCACCGCGACGATCCGGTCCGCGAACAGCCAGCAGGCGTCCGGCACGCCGGAGGAGTGCCGGTTCGGCGACCCGCAGTCGGCCTTCGTCTCGTAGCCGAAGTAGCCGACATAGCCCCCCGTGAAGTCGAAGGGCAGCCCGGTGCCGTCCACCCGACGGCTCGTCAACTGCCGTCGCAGATAGTCGAAGACGCTCGCCGCCACCTTGCGCGGCGGCCGCCCGGCCCGCTCGATCTCGCACCGGCCGCTGTCGACGTCGTAACGGACGAACTCCGCCAGCGGCCCGCTGTCGTCCCCGAAGAACGAGAACCGCGCGAGCCCCTCCTCCGCCAGGGCACTGTCCAGCCAGAACGCCCGCGGCGAGGCCCCGTACATCCGCGTGAAGGCCGCCTCCGCGTCGACCGCGCCGGCGATGCGCCGGGTGTGCAGACGGTAGGCGGGGATCGCGCGCCGGGGGCGGGGGATGGCCGGCGCGGAGGCACGGGAGGCGGCGTGCCGGGGACGCGGGACCGCCGGCTGGGGGATCGCCGCCGCGGCCGGGGTGACGGCGGTGTTCTTCGTACGCTGCTTACGGGCCCGTTCCGCCGTCAGATTGCGGAAGTTGACGAGCATGCGGTGGCCGTACTCGGTCAGCACCGACTCCGGATGGAACTGCACCCCCCACAGCGGTCGGCTCCGGTGCCTGAGCCCCATCAGCACACCGTCCTCCGCCCAGGCGGTGGCCTCCAGCGTCTCCGGGAGCGGCTCGTGCACGGCCAGCGAGTGGTAGCGCACCGCGGTGATGTCCTGCGGCAGCCCCAGGAACAGGTCCCGTCCGTCGTGCCGGACCGTGGACAGATGCCCGTGCCGTGGCTGAGGGGCGGGTTCCACGCGGGCCCCCTCGCCGAGCGCCATGCCCTGGTGCCCCAGACAGACGCCGAGCACGGGGATGGGGGACGCGGCGAGCACGGCGGCACTGAGCCCGAAGTCCCGAGGTTCGGCGGGGTGCCCGGGCCCCGGCGAGATGACGACATTGTCGAATTCCGCGAGATACCCCACCAGATCGGGAATTCTGTCGGCGACGTCGTTCAGGACCACAACCGGTTCCTCGCCGTTGACCTCGGCGATCAGCTGGAACAGGTTGTACGTGTACGAGTCATAATTGTCGATGAGCAGGGTCTTCACCCGCCCACCTCCCTTTTTTCGTTCCGGGCCTATGCGGTCCGTCTTTTGTGCCGTCCCCGCAGTGCCTGGAGCGGTG
Source organism: Streptomyces sp. NPDC006476 (assembly GCF_040612015.1). Classification (NCBI taxonomy): domain Bacteria; kingdom Bacillati; phylum Actinomycetota; class Actinomycetes; order Kitasatosporales; family Streptomycetaceae; genus Streptomyces; species Streptomyces sp. NPDC006476. Next base: position 191,715 of record NZ_JBEXPK010000005.1, read on the forward strand.
GATACAGCCATTTCTTGAAGAAACGCTGAAGCCGTGGCATGAGAATCCAGGTGACGAGGGCCGTCACACACAGGCACAACAGCAGTGTGCGGACGAGCGGATTGAGTCCGCCGAGATAGGGAATGACAAGCAGATTGAACAGGAGCACCGGCGGAAAAACCGCGCTCATATTGATGAACCAGAGTTTCCATTTTGGAGGCGGGGCCGGCGCCTTCGGCGCGATGGTCTGGGAGTCGAACCACACCTTGGACCCGCGTACGCTCCGGCGCTCCGCCTGCCTGGCGAAGCCCGCCGTCCCGACGTCCCACTGCGCCCGCTCGGCGGAGTCCTCCCAGGCCCGAGCCGTTCCCTCGCTGGCGAAGCGATAGACCACATGCCACTCCGCCTCTCGGTCGACAAGGACGCCACCCCCCAGGAAGCCCGGCTGCTGAGCGCTCGCGCCCAGCATCGCCCACCCCCACGAGTGGAAGTCGGCCTCTCGGCCCGGCACCACGTGGTAGGCCACGGTGACGGTGACGGGATTGCTGCTCACGACGACTGGTACGCAAGATCTCCACATGGCGTTCAATTTTCAATGACGGTTTTTTCGAGTGTCCGTATCGTGGCTCTTTATCAGTTTTTCGGGCGCCTTGACGTGTTGTAAGAGATCGGTACTCGAGGTAACTTCCGCTGAATTGCCGAAAGCGCTTGCCGAGTAACTCGTGAAAGCTGCACGATCGCCTTCCCCCGACTTTCCCTCATCTTCCCCGAACCGAAGGAGAACCATGTCGAGGTACGACTGGGACATGCAGCACGAAGGAATCGACCGGGCGCGTTCCGTGATCGAACCGGCACGAAAAGAAGTGACCGCGCACCCGATTTACCGGCACATAAACAGCCGGGCGGACATGGCCACGTTCATGGCCCACCACGTCTTCGCGGTGTGGGACTTCATGTCCCTGCTGAAGTCGCTGCAACGCGAACTCACCTGCGTCGACGTCCCCTGGCGCCCGCGTGGTTCACAGGTCAGCCGGCGCCTCATCAACGACATCGTCCTCGTCGAGGAGAGCGACGAACTGAACGGCGGCTTCACCAGCCACTTCGAGCTCTACCGCGCCGGTATGGAGGAGGCGGGGGCCGACACGACCCGTGTCGACACGTTCCTCGGTCTGATAGGGGAGGGCCACGGCGTGCCGGCCGCCCTGCGCGGTGCCCAAGTACCGCTCCCCGCGTCCGACTTCGTGCGCACGACCTTCGGCATCATCGAGGACCGCCCCCTGCACTGCCGGGCCGCCGCCTTCGCCTTCTCCCGCGAGGACCTGATCCCCGACATGTTCGACCAGGTCATCAAGAAGGAGGGCACGGAACGCTTCCCGCTCTTCTGCGACTACCTCGCCCGCCACATCGAGGTCGACGGCGAGGAACACACCCCCATGGCCATGCAGATGGTCGCCGACCTCTGCGGCACGGACGACACCCGCTGGGAGCAGGCCGTCGAAACGGCCATCCTCGCCCTGGAGGCCAGGTCACGCCTGTGGGACGGCATCATGGAGGCGATGGGTTGAGCAGCGGCACGTGGGTCGGGGGCGGCCCAGCGCGCCGGTCTCGGCGGCTCGTGTGGCGGTCTCGGTGGTGCGGGGCGCCGGTCTCGGCGGCTCGTGTGGCGGTCTCGGTGGTGCGGGGCGCCGGTCTCGGCGGCTCGTGTGGCGGTCTCGGTGGTGCGGGGCGCCGGTCTC